>JAZOSC010000021.1:0-8084 GCA_045656925.1 Eubacteriales bacterium
GCCGCGCAGCGCGCGGCGGCTCGGAAGGGCTCCGAAAAATTATTTAATACGTCTGCACTCAATATAGAAGCGCTTATCCTCTGCATGCCCCATGGAAAACGTCTTGCGCGGCAACGCACCGTCATAAATAACGGTACGGAACAAATCGTCCTTTTCCATACCCGTGAAGATAAAGCCGATGGCATCCTCACGGCGTGCAAGTGCCTCCACGGTCTTGGTGCCGTGAATATAATCCACCGAAGCACCCTCGTGTGTTTTGATGTATTCATCTATAAAGGCCTGCAGTGTACCAACCGTCAGCTGCGCCGTAGGTGTGCCAAAGTGCATCGTGCCGCGACGGGTGGCCGTGATAAATTTGGTTTCCTGGGGTGCGGCGCTGCCGTGAAGCGAATAGGAATATGCCTCAAGCTCCTTGATCACGTCATTGGCATCAACGCCCATCATGACGCGGTAAATCGGCTCAAAATCCAGTGCCTCATCGTGCAGGTTGACAACCTCGACCAGTGCATAACGGGCAGGGTGATCCTTGGCATCGTCGCCAAGCTGTGCCTTGATTTCCTCATAATTTGCTTTTGCAACGGCAAGAGAATGATTGCCGTCACCCACCGCAAAGAGCAGCGGAGCGACGCCCTCTCCATAGCGCTCCGCAATATGTGCAGGCGTGATCAGACGCGCCAATGCATGGGTGATGCGTCCCACGCCTACGCTGTCCACAAAGCGCGCGCTGACGGCGCCGCTGCCCGGCACAAGCGGAAAATCGTACGCAACAGGCAACTCCCCTGCACGGGCAGCGATCGGCTCAATCACCGTACGGGCAGGATCGTCAATTAAAAGTATCACGTGCGGCAGCTCCAGCATCGCCTCGCGGCGCACGGCAAGGCGGGGCGGAATACGCTCCGCCACGGTTTCCTCGGTGGCACGGATCAGGGTTTGAGAGCCCTTTTTGTAATCATAGTTTTCAAGGTCGATCATACCGACCAGGCCGTGACGAATGCGTCCGTCAGACTGCTTACGGGCAAGGTAGATCATGCTGTTCTTGTGCCGTATCAGCAGATTGCGGAGATAATACTCCATATTCTGCCCTATCGCAGGCACGCGTGTCTCGGTTTCATCAAGAAATGCCTCGGGAAGAATCAGGCGAAGCGTGCTGGGTGCATCCCCTACGCGCTCGTCAAGCTTGTTCCAGTATGCCGGCTCACCCGTAAACTGGTCACAGGCAATCGTCGCCCATGCGGTGCCGTTGACGGCATTAAAATCAGGCAGCAGAATATCGGAAGGCAAAAAATAAGCGGACATAATAAGCTCCTCATCATTGATTTGCTACCATTGTATCACGAAACGCGCCGCAAATCAAGTTCCAAGCGCCTTTTTTTTACAGTTCCCCCCTCATTTTTTATTGACGCCCCTTGCACATCACATGATTTTATGCTATAATAAGCTATATTTTTAAAAGTGAGGTGCTACTGATGCAGGGTGTACCCCCGGGACAATACAAATATGACCGTGTAAGCCCCCCAAAGGGTATCGGCGATCTGCCGCGCTATTTAAAGCAATTGCTGGGTGGCTTTTTCTCCCGACTTTTTTATATTTTCAGCATCGTGTGGAAAAGCGGCCCCGTATTTCTTTTCCTGATGTGCTTTATTGCACTCTTCAATGGCCTGATGCCCGTGCTTGGCGCGCTGATTTCGGCACGCATTTTAAACGAGCTGCAGGTTATCATTACCGAAAGCGCATTGGGGCAAAGCATTGGTGCCACCGCCTTCTGGGGCTCGATGGTGCTGTTGCTGCTCATTGCCTTTTTCACCTACAAGATACTGGATAAAATTGTATCGCGTCTCTCAAATGCCGTTACCCGTCTGGCCGGTGAGCGCGTAGTGCGCCACGTGAAGGTGGAGATTATGGAGAAGGCACAGTCCCTTGACCTTTCCGCCTTTGACCTGCCCGCCTTTTATGAGAAATTAGAGAACGCCAACCGCGAGGCCGGAAACCGCCCCGTACATATTTTAAGCTCCACCTTCAGCGTCATCAGCACTGTGATTTCATTGGCCGGCTACGTTGTCATTTTAGCCTCTGCCCTGCCCCTTGCCGCACTTGCCATAGCAGTGGTAGCAGTGCCCTCGGCAGTCGTCAACTTTATTTTCCGCCGCAAATCCTTTGCTTATATGCGTCATCGCTCTATCGACCGCAGGCAGATGAACTACTATGCCGAGCTGACCGTCAATAAGGATCTCGCCAAGGAAGTACGTATGTACGATCTCGGCAACGAGCTGACGGGACGCTACAACACCGTATTTAACCGCTACTACAAGGGACTGCGCCGCCTCATCGTGCGCGAAAACGTCTGGCAGATCTTCTTTGCCGTGCTTTCTTCCCTTGTCAGCTGCTTCTTCTTTGCCTTTATTGCACTTGGCGTTTTTGAGGGGCGTTACCTTATTGGCGATTACTCCCTTTATACGGGTGCGCTGACCTCGATTTCAGGCTCGGTGACAACGCTGATCACAACCTCTGCCACTATTTACGAGGGCACACTGTTTATTGACAACCTCCTCTCCTTCCTCAGGGAAAAGCGCTATACCGTTGCACGCACGGCAGAGCCGATCACCCCCACGCGCGGCGTACCGCACGTGATTGAGTTCTCCCACGTCAGCTTTGCATACCCCGGCACAACCAAGCCCGTGATTGATGATCTTTGCCTCACGCTTCGCGCAGGTGAAACGCTGGCGCTGGTCGGACTGAACGGCGCGGGAAAAACCACACTGATCAAGCTTTTAACGCGCCTATATGACCCTACCGAGGGTACAATTTTCCTTGATGGGCACGACCTGCGTGACTACGATGTCGCGGCCCTGCGACGCATGTTTGGCATCGTCTTTCAGGATTTTGGCAAATACGCCTTTTCCGTCAGTGAAAATATCCGCTTAGGTGACATCACCAAAAAGGCAGATGCGGCAGACATTGAAAGTGCCGCCGTAAGCGCGGGCGCCCATGAATTCATCTCCGCCCTGCCCCACGGCTACGACACCCAGCTGATGCGCTATTTCGACCGCGACGGCATGGAGCTGTCGGGCGGCCAATGGCAAAAGCTTTCCCTTGCCCGCGCCTTTTACAGCGATGCCGACATTATCATTCTGGATGAGCCGACAGCCTCGCTTGATCCGATTGCCGAGCAGGAGGTCTTCCGCCGCTTTGACGAGCTGCGCGGAGATAAAACCACCGTTTTCGTATCCCATCGTCTATCCTCTGCAACCATCGCCTCCAAAATTGCCGTGCTTGAGCACGGACGCCTTGTGGAGGAGGGCACGCACCGCGAGCTGATGGAGCAAAACGGCCGCTACGCCACCCTGTTCCGTATCCAGGCCGAGCGTTATCTTGACAGCGCAGAGCCATAAATGCAAATTTCCTCTTGACAGATACCTACTCCATCGCATATAATGGTGTATATTTAATTTTTAAGGAGTTCTACTATGCAGACCAAGGTTGTAAAATTCGGCGGCAGTTCTCTTGCAGATGCCCAGCACTTCAAGCAGGTTGCCGATATTATTCACGCAGATCCCGCGCGCCGCTTTGTGGTACCCTCCGCACCCGGCAAGCGCTACAAGGACGATACGAAGGTCACCGATATGCTGTACCGCTGCTACGAGATGATCCGTCATCACGAGAGCATTGACGAATACTACAAGGGCATCGAGGCCCGCTATAATTCCATCATCGAGGAGCTTGGGCTTGACTTTGACATTTCGGGTGAGCTTGCCTACGTCAAAAACGCCATGCTCCACGCATCGGGCCGCGACTATGCCGCATCCCGTGGCGAATACCTGAACGGTCTGATTCTTGCCAAATACCTTGGCTTTGATTTTATCGATGCCGAAAGCGTTATTTTCTTCCGCGAAAACGGCACCTTTGACGAGGAGCGCACCAACACCGTTCTCGGCGAGGAGCTTGCACGTCACAAAAACGCCGTCATTCCCGGCTTCTACGGCTCGATGCCCAACGGCACCATCAAGACCTTCTCGCGCGGCGGCTCCGACATTACAGGTGCCATCGTCGCCCGTGCCGCAGCTGCTGACCTTTACGAGAACTGGACAGACGTTTCGGGCTTTCTGATGGGCGATCCGCGCGTCCTTGACAATCCCCCGCCCATCGATACCATCACCTATCGCGAGCTGCGCGAGCTTTCCTACATGGGTGCAACCGTGCTGCACGATGAGTCGATCTTCCCCGTGCGCTATGCAGGCATCCCGATCAACATCCGCAACACCAACGCCCCCGAGGACAAGGGCACGATGATCGTTTCAAGTGCCGAGAGCTACGATAAAAAGCGCATCATTACCGGTCTTGCAGGCAAAAAGGGCTTTTCTGTCATTCACATTGAAAAGGACCGTATGAATGCTGAGGTTGGCTTTGGCCGCCGTGTGCTGGAAATTCTCGAGGACAACGATATTTCCTTTGAGCACCTGCCCTCCGGCATTGACACCATGAGCATTGTGGTTGCCACCAGTGCGCTTGAGGGACGACGCGAGCGCATCGTGGGCAGCATTTCCCGCCTGGTCAAGGCCGACCTTGTCGAAATTCTCGACGGTCTTTGCCTGATTGCCGTGGTCGGCCGCGGCATGATCAAATCCCGCGGTACTGCTGCACGCGTCTTTGGTGCAGTCTATAACGCAGGCGTGAACATTCGTATGATCGACCAGGGCTCCAGCGAGCTGAACATCATTCTGGGTGTCAACGAGGACGACTATGAAAAGGCACTTTCCGCCATCTATAGCGAATTTGTGAAATAAGGAGCACCCGATATGGATTGCTTGTTCTGTAAAATCATCGCAGGGGAGATTCCCTGCGCCAAGGTGTATGAAAACGAGTGGGTGTATGCCTTCCGCGACATTGCACCGCAAGCCCCCGTGCATGTGCTGATCGTACCCAAGGCACACATCTGCTGTGCAGATGCCATTACCCCCGAAAACAGCCTGTATGCTGCAAAGATCTTTGAGGCCATTCCCGAAATCGCAAGCGCAGAGGGCCTTGCAAACGGTTACCGCATCATCAACAACTGCGGCGAGGACGGCTGTCAGACCGTGAAGCATCTGCATTTCCACCTGCTGGGCGGCAAGCGGCTGACCGAGAAAATGGCATAACATGATAGGGCCCTGCTTTTCCGCGCTTTCCGCACTCCCTGCGCTTTGGGACGTGCTTGCCGACGAGCCACGCGATATATGGCTTTACGGTATGGGAAACGGCGCAGATAAAATCCTTGCGGTCCTTCGGAAAAGAGATATTCCCGTCAAGGGCGTTTTTGCCAGCGACGGATTTGTGCGCGGGCAGGTCTTTCACGACATGCCCGTGCGCTCTTTTTCCGAGGTCTGCGCGCGCTATCCCCAAGATGGCTGTGTGGTGCTGCTTGCCTTTGGCTCGGCACGCCCCGAAGTACTCTCACTGGTTTCAGACGTTGCCGCACGGTATCCGCTTTTTGTTCCCGACGTGCCTGTCTGCGGTGAGGATTTGTTTGATAAGTCATATTTTCTCTCGCACAGGGACGAGCTTGCCGCAGCAAGAGGCCACCTGGCAGACGAGGCCAGCAAGCGCCTGTTTGATCTTGCGCTTGCATATAAAATCACGGGGCGCCTTGACCTGCTGCTTGCCGCAGTCAGCCAGACGGATGCCGCACGTGACATACTCTCGCTTGACACGGTCAGCCATATGGTCGACCTCGGTGCATATAACGGCGATACAGTACGCGAAATGATGGAGATTGCACCGCTGAAGACCGTTATTGCCGCAGAGCCAGACCGCCGCAATTTCAAAAAGCTTTCGGCCTGGGCAGCGCATCTTTCCACCCCTGCCGTTTCCTGCCACCGCGTTGCCATATCCGACACGGTGGGGCTCTCCCCGTTCGACGCATCAGGCAACCGTAATGCAGGGCTTTCAACCGGCAGAGAAAGCAGTGCAAGCACTGTCTGCACCACGACCGTTGATGCCCTGGTGGGAAGCGCGCCCGTCGATTATATCAAGTATGACATAGAGGGTGCCGAGGCCCTCGCACTGCAAGGCTCCCGTGCCACAATTGCCGGTTGTGCTCCGCGCCTGAGGATCGCCTGCTATCATCGTAGCGAGGATTTATTCACCCTGCCCCTGCTGCTCAACCGCATTGCACCCGATTACAGCATGTATCTGACGCGCGCACGCTCTCTGCCCTTATGGGACCTGGACTTGCTGGCAACACCTCGCACGAAAATGTAAAATTTTAAAAATATTTGCCAAATGCACTTGACAAGTATTTATATATTATGTTATAATACCAAATCGATGTGGGAAAATTCTGTGCATACACGCACATCCCCGTCTCCTTACTGCACGCGAGGGCGTGCGGTCAATAAAAGTC
This sequence comes from Eubacteriales bacterium, assembly GCA_045656925.1. Classification (GTDB taxonomy): domain Bacteria; phylum Bacillota; class Clostridia; order Oscillospirales; family CAG-272; genus Firm-07. The sequence goes on from JAZOSC010000021.1 coordinate 6,377, forward strand.
CATAGGGAGGTAAAAAAATGGAAAAGGTTATCAACTCTTACGAAACGCTGTTCATCGTTGATGTAACGGCAGGCGAGGAGGCTACCAAGGCAACGGTTGCAAAATTCACCGACATCATTGCCAAGAATGCCGAGATCGTTGAGGTTGCTGATTGGGGCAAGCGCCGTCTTGCATACCCCATCAACGACATGCCCGAGGGCTACTACACCGTAGTCACCTTCAAGGCAGACCCCGCGTTCCCCGCTGAGCTTGAGCGTCTTTACAACATTGACGAGAGCGTCATGCGTTCTATCGTTGTAAAGCTTGAGTTTGAGGCAGCACCGAAAGCCACCGAGGAAGCACCCGCTGCTACCGAGGAAGCACCTGAAGCTGCTGAATAAGACATCCAGGTCTAACATCAAAACAAGGAGGCGTTATTATGTCAAGTCTGAATCTCAATAAGGTCGTTCTTTGCGGCAGACTTACCGCCGACCCCGAGCTGAAGCAAACACAAAACGGTGTTGCCGTCGTAACCTTTACGCTGGCAGTCAACCGTAGATTCCAGTCCCGTACGGCTGATGCCAATCAGGCACAGCAGGCTGATTTTATCACCCTGGTTGCCTGGCGTCAGACCGCTGAGTTCATTTCCAAGTTCTTCAAGAAGGGCTCTGCCCTTTGCGTCACCGGCTCTATCCAGTCCCGCTCCTGGCAGGACCAGCAGGGCCAGCGCCGCTATGCGACCGAGGTCGTTGTTGACGAGGCAATGTTTGTGGACAGCCGCACCGAAAGCGGCACCGGTGCCTACACGCCCGATGCGTATGGCGCCGCCCCCTCCTTCTCTTCTCCTGCGGCTACCGCGCCCAACTTTGAGGAGCTGAAGGCGGATGACGACCTGCCCTTCTGACAGGTCACCCAAAATTTATAAGGAGAATTTAAGTCATGGATAGAATCGAAACCACGGCACGCCCTGCGCGTCCCATGAACCGCGGCAAGAGAAAAAAGGTTTGCATCTTCTGCGCAGACAAGGTTGCTTTCATTGATTACAAGGACAGCGCCAAGCTTCGCAAGTTTATCAGCGAGCGCGGCAAGATCCTGCCCCGCCGTATTTCCGGCGCTTGCGCTAAGCACCAGCGCGAGCTGAACACCGCTATCAAGCGCGCACGTCAGGTAGCTCTGCTTCCTTACGTGACCGACTGATTTCAGTCATATAAAAAGGCACACGCCACGGCGTGTGCCTTTTTTAATGCCGCCCCCGTGGCGGTGCCTTTATTGCTTTTCCTTGTTACAAAAACGCGTGTAAAGTGCTGCGACGGGTGCGGCAAGAATTAACGGCACCAGCAGAAGAATCAAAAGATTGCCGATGCATGAATAGAGCGTGCGATTTTCGCGCACGGTAGCGGTATGCACCGCAAGCCCCTCCACAAGCGGCGGCTGATCCTCATAGGATTCGCCGTCAGGTGCAATCACAGAGGAAACACCCGTGTCGGCACAGCGCACAATCCATCTACCGCTTTCCACGGCGCGCAGCCGCGCTTGTGCATGATGCATATATATGCCGCGCGAATCGGTGAACCAAGAATCGTTGGTAGGCAATATCAGAAGCTCTGCGCCGTCACGCACGCTCTCCAATGTCAAAATTTCATAAATCGAATCAAAGCAAATCAGTGCGCCGATTTTATCCCCCTCATAGGTAAAAAGCGCACTGCCCTCACCAAAGGCAAGGTCCTCA
>JAZOSC010000022.1:0-4108 GCA_045656925.1 Eubacteriales bacterium
TTTTACTTTTTCAGCAAATATTCAGAAAAAACACAGAAAAGGAGCTATTATGAAAGGATTATACGCCGTAGAGCTGCGCGAGATGCCCCCTGCCGTCAGGGAATTTGCGGCATACAAATCAGGCATACAAAACTGCTCACCAAAAACCGTTTCCGAATATCTCCTTGACCTGCGTACCTTTCTGCGCTACGTGGTTGCTACCCGTGAAGGTATTGACCTTGACAGCGAGGAATTTTTAAGCGTTGACATCAGTGCGCTGCCCCTCTCCTTTTTCGATTCCATCCGCACCACCGAGATTTATTCTTTTTTACAATACACGGGTACGGTGCGTAAAAACCTATGGGCTGCCAAGGCCAGAAAGCTGGTGGCAATCCGTATGCTCTACCGTTATCTCGTTACCAAAACCAAGCAGTTAGTCCACAATCCTGCGGCTGATATTGAATCACCCAGAAAAAAGCAATCCTTGCCGAAATTTCTCACCCTTGAGGAATCTCTTTTGCTACTTGAAACCGTCAAAAACGACCGCAATTCCCGCAACGTTGTGCGCGATTACGCCATCATTACCCTATTTTTAAACTGCGGCATGCGTGTATCCGAGCTTTGTGGCATTGACCTTACCGACGTGGCGCGTGACCTGCGCTCTCTGCGTGTGACAGGTAAGGGCGCAAAAGAGCGTATCATATACTTAAATGAGGCCTGCCAGACAGCTCTCTCCGAATATCTGCCCTTACGTCTTTCCGACCAAAACGGTAATTCCGTGCGCGAAAAGGCACTCTTTTTAAGCGGTCAAAAAAAGCGGCTGAGCGTAAAAACCGTGCAGTGGATGGTCTACAAATATCTGGATATGGCAGGGCTTGGCGACCGTCATTTGTCGGTGCATAAGCTCAGGCATACCGCCGCCACGCTGATGTACCAATCAGGCAAGGTCGACGTACGTATCCTCAAGGATATTCTGGGGCATGAGCAGTTAAACACCACCCAAATCTACACACATGTCAGCAGTGCGGGCATGGAGCGCGCCATGGCACACAATCCTCTGTCGGGCGTAAAGCGCCGTGGCAATGGCACCGAAAAATCAGGCGATGATTAACCCATCGCCGCCGCAGGCGCAAAAGCAGGCGCTCACCTGGCAATCGTCATACCCTGCGTGCTTTGCACGCGAGGCGCAATTTCAATCCTATGCTCCACCAAGGAACGAAAAAAAGACCGCCAGATGGCGGTCTTCGTTCTCTAATCGGGGATTATGGCGCCTTGCACCATGTCACCCTCACCCTGCGCCTGGCAAGCAAGCTTGCCGACCTACGGGTGGGGTAATCGAACCCCATTTTGCACACTTGTGTGCAAAGGGGGTTCGCTATCTCCACCATAGAACAAAAAGCCGCCCTTTCAGGCGGCTTTTTGTTATTTGGTGGAGCATAGGGGATTCGAACCCCTGACCCCAACACTGCCAGTGTTGTGCGCTCCCAACTGCGCTAATGCCCCGCAGGTCAACGTTGCTTATTATAACAGATAGCGGGACGCTTGTCAAGTCCCTTTTCTAAATTTTCAGGCAAAGGTGTTCTTTCTGTATTTTACGATGGTTTCTCCAATCTACACAATATAAAATCCATACAATGTAAAGTTTGATAAATTGCTTGCATTTTTTACGATAGCATGCTATAATTTAAAATGTGAATTTAGTTCCCGATTGACGATGCACAGCCGCACGGCTATGGCATCGCTGACCAACATTAAGGAGCATTATGAAAGACTTTCTTCATTATTTCTTCTCAAAGGGTGACGTGCAGGAGTTCCACGACTACTCCCTTGCACATTTTGCGCCCATTATTGTTGCCGCATTGCTGATTTTCCTGATTTACCGCAAGCGCGATACCTTGCTTCACGCAGAACATCTGGACTACAATATGCGTATGGCAATGGCTTTTATCATGATTATATCGGAAATGTCCTATTTCTGGCGTCTGGTTGGCATTTCAGAGGACCTCAATCCCAACGCCGTTGACCATTTACCCATCACCATCTGCGGTTGGGCTACCGTCTTTGGCAGCTATATGCTGGCAACCAAATCGCAAAAGCTGTTCGATATTGTATATTTCTGGGTGTTTGCAGGCACGATTTTTGCCCTGATTACCCCCACGGTAATTGCCTACACAGGCCCCACGCGCTACCGCTACTATCAATTCTGGATTGAACACCTGATGGGCTACATTGCCGTATTTTATATGATGTTCGTACACAAAATGCGCCCCACCGTAAAATCTGCGGTGCGCGCCTACGGCTGGCTTGCAGTGCTTGCCGTAATCGCCTACATAACCAATACAGTCATTGGCCAGGGTGCAAACTACCTCTTTATGGCACGCCCCGAGGACACGCCCGGCGACTCTATCACCAAAATTCTGCCCCAAAACATGGTGCTGCGCCTCCTGATTATGGCAGTCGCCGTGACCGCACTTTTCGTGCTCGCCTATCTGCCTTGGATGCTTTTGGATCGCAAAAGGGCAAAAGTCATGCCCGATGAGATGACAGAGGGTAAGAACGCAGAGCTTTTAGAGGTTTAACCCACCGTTTCCCTAACGTCAAGCAATAAGAAGAAAGCAGGCCTCGCAACGCGAGGGCGGCTTTCTTCTTATGTATCAATTAAACCTGCTTGGTAGAGGTTTTGAGAAGCACGTCATGTGCGCCGCCCTCTACGATACTGACGGCAGATACAAGCGTAAGCTTTGCCTTCTGCTGCAGTTCGGGAATGGTGAGCGCGCCGCAGTTGCACATCGTGGAGCGCACCTTCGCAAGGGTAATACCGACGTTATCGGAAAGCTTGCCTGCGTAAGGAACGTAGGAGTCAACACCCTCCTCAAAGGAAAGCTTCTTGCTGCCGCCAAGATCGTAGCGCTGCCAGTTGCGGGCGCGGTTGCTGCCCTCGCCCCAGTATTCCTTCATCAACGTGCCGTTGACATTAACCTTTGCTGTGGGGCTTTCATCAAAGCGTGCAAAGTAACGGCCAAGCATAATGAAATCTGCACCCATTGCAAGCGCAAGCGTCATATGATGGTCGTGCACGATGCCACCGTCAGAGCAAACGGGAACGTAAATGCCCGTTTCCGCAAAATATTCATCACGGGCGCGGCAAACATCAATCAGCGCAGTTGCCTGACCGCGGCCGATGCCCTTGGTTTCACGGGTAATGCAAATCGAGCCGCCGCCGATACCAACCTTGATAAAATCAGCACCGCAGTCAGCAAGGAAGCGGAAGCCCTCACCGTCGACAACATTACCTGCACCAATCTTTACACTGTTGCCATACTTTTCGCGGACGAAGGCAATGGTACGCTTCTGCCACTCGGAGTAGCCCTCGGAGGAATCGATGCAAAGCACGTCTGCACCTGCCTCAACAAGTGCGGGAATACGCTCCTCATAGTCACGGGTATTAATGCCTGCACCAACGATATAGCGCTTCTGTGCGTCAAGAAGCTCCAAGGGGTGCTTCTTATGCTGGTCATAATCCTTACGGAATACGAAATAGCAAAGCTTACCGTCCTTGGATACGATGGGCAGAGAGTTTAATTTGTTATCCCAAATAATATCATTTGCTTCCTTCAGGGTAGTGCCCTCAGGTGCGGTAATCAGCTTGGAAAAGGGCGTCATAAAGCTTTCAATCTTCGCATCGGGCAGCATACGGCTGACGCGGTAATCCCTGCCCGTGACGATGCCAAGCAGCTTGCCGTTTGGGGTGCCATCCTCCGTAATTGCAACGGTGGAATGACCTGTTTCCTCCTTCAGTGCAAGCACATCAGCAAGCGTCTGGTCAGGGCGAAGATTGGATTCGGAGCGCACAAAGCCTGCCTTAAAGGTTTTGACCTTGGCAACCATAGCGGCCTCATCCTCAATAGACTGCGAGCCATAGATAAAGGATACGCCACCCTCCTGTGCAAGCGCAACGGCAAGACGATCACCCGATACCGACTGCATAATGGCAGACACCAACGGAATATTCATAGAGATGGCCGGCTCCTCGCCCTTTCTGTAACGCACGAGAGGCGTTTTCAAGGAAACGTTGGCGGGAATGCACTCTGCCGAGGAATACCCCGGAACGAGCAGATATTCGTTAAAG
>JAZOSC010000023.1:0-11687 GCA_045656925.1 Eubacteriales bacterium
GTAAACACTCACAATATCAGGGATTACAGTCAGGACAAGCACGGGCATATCGATGATACACCCTATGGCGGCGGCAAGGGAATGCTGATGATGGCCCCTCCCATTTATGATTGCTACGCTGACATTCTGGCGAACAGCGAGGGGGTAGGGGCGCGTCGCAAGTCGGAGGCCAAGCGGTCTTAGGAAGACAACTTAGTAATTCAACTCCTTGGCACACAGAACGACATGGCTACGATCCGACTTGCGGCAAGGGAATGCTGATGATGGCCCCTCCCATTTATGATTGCTACGCTGACATTCTGGCGAACAGCGAGGGGATAGGGGCGCGTCGCGTCGTTTATATGTCACCGCGCGGTCGGGTGTTCAATCAGGAAAAGGCAAGAGAGCTTGCCACGCTTGACCAGCTGATTATTCTCTGTGGGCATTACGAGGGCGTGGATGCCCGTATTATCGAAGAAATCGTAGATGAGGAAATCTCTATAGGAGATTTTGTGCTGACGGGTGGGGAGCTGCCTGCCTGTATCGTCACCGATGCGGTGGCGCGCCTGGTCGACGGGGTATTATCCTCGCCCGAATGCTATGAAAATGAGAGCCACACGGGCGGCCTGGTGGAATATCCGCAGTACACAAGACCGTATGAGTTTCACGGTCGCACCGTGCCCGACGTGCTGATTTCGGGCCACCATGCCAACATTGCGCGGTGGCGCGCGGAGGCAGCCCTGCGTGAAACCGCACGTCTGCGTCCCGATTTGCTTGACAAAAAATAATCTCCGCAGAAGCAGGGGGAGAAGGGAGGAGCTATGAAAAAGGAAAAAGGCAGAGTGGGCCAGTTCTTTTCCCGCATTTCCAAATGGATTTATCATATCATCGCCATCAGCTTTATCGGGCGGCTCTTCACCTCCTATCATCGCTGTGACAGGGTGATGCATACCGCGTATTTCCTGGGTGGCGGCAGACAGGGAGGCGGCTCGCGCAAGCGCCATTACACCGTCCGTCGTGCCATCGCCTGCGCGATGGAGCAGAATATTGTAACGCGAGCCATTCGCGCTGCGTTGCGTGCGCTGTGCTTCACCGCATTGCGTACGTTCGGCTTTTTTTTGACAATGCTGGGTGCCTTCTGGCTTGTGCTTTATGGTGTGGAAATGCTTTCCTCGGTTTCGGGGCTTGTCACCTGGTCGCATCTGATTGCAGGGCTTATTCTGGTTGCCGTGGGTGTTTTGCTGCTCTTGACCGACCGTTCTCTCGGCGATGCGCTTTCCAACGGCTCTCTGCTGGGGCTTTTGGTGTTCCGCGCTCTTGGCGTTTCGGATGAGCTGGTGGGAGAGGCACCGCAGCGTGGTGCGTCACACTATCTCGCGGCGTTTATTCTGGCGTTGCTTGTGGCGGCGCTCGGCCTGCTGACATCTCCCTTGTCGCTCCTTGCCATTATGCTCACGCTGCTTACCGTTCTCACGGTGTTGACCGTGCCTGAGGCGGGCTTTTTGCTCACGCTTTGCGTGTTGCCCTTTTCCCGTCTGCTGGTCGGCTCGAATTTTCTGACGCTTTTTTTCATTGTCCTTACGCTTGCAGGCTACGTAGGTAAACTCCTGCGCGGCAACCGTGTTTTCCGTCTGGATTGGCAGGATATGCCCCTTGCACTGCTGATTGCGGTGCTTCTTGTGGGGGGCTTTACGGTTACGGGGGTAAGTGCGTGGCGCGAGGTTGCGTGCAACGTGCTGTTGGTGATGTTCTATCTTGTTGCCGTCAATATATTGGCCACCCCCCAGTGGCTGATGCGCTCCCGTACGGCACTCGGCCTTTCCGCCACGGTGGCGGCGGGCATTGGTATCGGCAAGCTTTTCTATACCGTTACCGCAACCGACGGGGTTTCGCTCTCCCTGATGATGCGAAGCGGCAGCGTAATGCGGGTTGGCTTTGCCGACTATCGCGCCTTCGCGCTTTACCTCGTCATTACCTTTGCTTTTTTATTGCCTGCTGTGGTGCAAATGGTCGGCTGGCGTCGTCTGTTTGCCATGATTGCCACGCTTGTGGTTGGCACCGCCATCGTGCTGACGGGCATGACGGGTGCCTGGCTCGCCATGCTGGCCGTAGTGCTTGTCTTTCTCCTTGTATACGAGCATCGCAGCCTGTTTGCCATTCTCTTTGGCGGCGGCGCACTGACGGGCACGGCGTTTTTGCTGCCCAATGCTGCAAGGAATGCCTTCCTCGGTCTGTTCAGGGATGTGAATCTCTCGGTCCGTGCCGAGGGGCGTGCCGCCGTGCGGCGTATACTGGTGGGCGACGGAGGCGGCTTCTTCCACAGGGATTCTGCCTTTTTGCGTCTGTTCTTCGGCGTGGGTGAAGGGGGACTTCCTGCTATTTATCCTTACGTTGGCAGTCTTGCCGCCCCCTTTACCTATGAGGCCTATTATTTCTGGCAGTCCATGCTGGTGGAGTACGGCGTATTCGGCGTGCTTCTGCCTGCGCTGTTCCTGTTTGTGCTGCTGCAAAACAGCTTTTCGGTGCTGGCACAGGCACCGCGCGGTAAGCATCTGGCCTACGTCGGTGTCTGCTTTGCCGCGGCAATGCTTGTCTTCTCCTTCTTTGGCTACGTTTTCTACGATAAGGCGGTTCTCGCGGCTCTTTTTGCTTCCATCGCCCTGATTGGCGCAGATTTGCGTCACTGTCACGAGCGATTTTCGGGCGATGGCGAGGTCTTGCGGGATGCAACCTCGGCATATATCGAATACCGTGCGATGCCCAAGCGCGCATCGCGCGGTGGGAATGAGGAAGGTGCCAAATGAAAAAATACGATAATTATTCTCCCCAACGCACGGGCGTGCGTGGTAGCGTGGAATACCGCAGAGTATCCGAGCAATACGCAGGACAGAAAAGCTATCCTGCCGCTCTTTTTGCTGTCGTGAATGTTCTGCTTATCTTGCTTGCTGCGTTTATTGTGCTGGCTTCCGCTTGGGTCTTTACACCGCTTGGTGAGGTGTGGGGAGTTGGTAGGAAGGAGCGTACGGTCACCATGCAGCTTTCCTTTTACGATACAAGCGGAGCGCTCTCCGCACCTGCCTTGATAGGTAGCTCTCTTTTTGATGCTACAAGCAACGAGGTGATGGGTGAAATTGTGGATATTTCTGCCCGTCAGTTTGAAAAGGAGGTTGTTGTGTGGCAGCAGGGGTGGGATTCTTTACCGCAGGATGCTGTTACGGAAAGCATTGCGTATCCCGTGCAGATTGTGACCGTTACGGTACGCCTGACGGCAGAGCACCGCGCGGGGGATGGCTATTATACGGCGTGGGGTGAGCGGCTCTGCGTGGGTGGAAGCTATGCCGTCAGCTTTGGCGGCTCTCTGGCAACGGGTAGCTGTGTCGCCCTGTCATCCCTATCATGAGGAGGTGTTTTTATGAACGAGCAATCGCGTAAAAAAATTACCGCGCAGAATCATTTTAACGTCCTTGACCTTTCGCTTCTGCTGCTTGCCCTGCTGGCAGCCGTTGCCATCTGGCAGCGCACCAATCTGCGCTTCTTCTTTGAGGGAGAGCGTGTGAAAAGCTCTTATTCGGTCAGCTTCACAGTCAGTGCCGTGCGTCCCGATGCTGTAGAGCTGCTTGCAGCGGATACCCCCCTTTACGTGCGGGCAGGTGATACCGCACATGAGCTTGGCCGATTGATTGACGATGCCACCGCCCTGCCGCACACCGTGCTGATGCCGCGTGAGGACGATGCTGTTGAGGTTTTACTGCCGCTTGAGAATCCCGCGCTGTTGGTTGATTTGAGTGGGGTGCTTCTTTGCCGTGGCGTGCTGCGCGACGGTGCGCTGGTGCTTGACAATGGGCTTGTGCTGCGCCCCGACATGGTATTGACTGTTTTTACCGAGCGTGCCGAAATGCAAATTTCTGTTCATTCCATCACGGAAAACGTGTGATTTTGCGTCATTTTACACAATTTTGTGCGTGTACACATGGCAAAATACCAAAAAAATGACCATTGATTTTTGATTTTTAATTTGCTATACTATAATAAAGCAAACTGTGTGCTAAAAAGAATGGAGCGTTTGACATATGATTTCACGTGAAGTAACCATTACCAATTCTATCGGCCTGCATGCCAGACCGGCTACCTTTTTTATTCAAAAGGCAAATGGCTACAAAAGCTCCATCTGGCTTGAGCGCGGCGACCGCAAGGTCAACGCAAAAAGTCTGCTTGGCGTCCTTTCTATGGGTATTGCACAGGGTATGACCGTTTCGCTGATTGCCGACGGCATGGACGAGATGGATGCGCTTGACGCTCTGCAGCAGCTTGTAGAGGGCGGATTTCAGGAATAATTTTTGACGGGCTTCCCGTCTGGCAGTAGGTGGGGTGCTGTGGCACCCCACCTTTCTTTGATAAGGAAAAGGAGGTATCGCGCAATGCAACAGGAAGAAGCACGCAAGCGGTTGCTTGAAAAGGCAAATGCGCTCCCCCTTACCCCCGGTGTTTATGTAATGCGTAATGCGCGCGGTGCCGTGATTTATGTCGGCAAATCGCGCAAGCTGAAGAACCGCGTGTCGCAATATTTCCGCGGCGGCGAAAAAAACATCAAAACGCTGCGTATGACTGCCGAGGTTGCCGATTTCGAGTATTTTCTTTGCGACACCGAGATAGAGGCGCTGACGCTTGAAAATACGCTGATCAAGCAGCATACGCCCAAGTATAATGTCAGGCTGAAGGATGCAAAATCTTATCCTTATATTAAAGTGACCGATGGGATGTATCCCCGTCTGGTCTTTACCCGTGTGAGAGCTGCCGACAAGGGTAAATATTTTGGCCCGTATTCGGGGGCATCGGTTGCAGGCGCGGCCCTGCGTACGCTGCAAAGGGTTTTTGCGCTGCCCACCTGTAAGCGGCAGTTTCCGCGTGACATCGGTAAGGAGCGTCCCTGCCTTTATTATCAGATGGGGCAGTGCTGCGGCGTTTGCACGGGCAAGGTAACGCCCGAGGCGTATGCCGAGCGGATTCGCTATGCAACCGACGTCCTGCGCGGTAACTCTGCAGCAACGCGCCGCCTGGTGCGTGCTGAAATGACGGAGGCCGCCGCGCGTGAGGAGTTTGAACGTGCCGCCGCACTTCGCGATACGCTTTTTGCGCTCGAAAAGCTTTCCGAAAAGCAGAACGTGGTGGCCGCCCCCGATGTAAGTGAGGACGTTTTCGGCTTCTATCGCGACGATTTTTCTTCTGCCATGACGGTCTTTTACGTGCGTGAGGGTGCGCTGGTTGATAAAATGGAAACGGTCTTCTCGGATAATGAAATGCTTGACGAGCGAGAGGCGCTGGTTTCTTATATCTTTGAACATTATCGCACCCGTGACGCTATTCCGCCCCGCGTGCTGCTCTCCTTTTCCTTGTCGGAGGAGGAAAAGAGCTTGCTTTCCGCCGCGCTTTCGGAACGTGCAGGGCGCAAGGTGCTTCTGCATACGCCTGAACGCGGAGAGCTGTACACCCTTTGCGCGCTTGCTGTGAGCAACGCCGCGGAGCGTGCCGCTGTGGAGCGCCGCACGGCCGAGCAGGGCGATGCCGCTATGGTTCAGCTTGCCGCGCTGCTTGCCCTGGAGGTTGTTCCCACACGCATTGAGGCGTACGATATCTCAAATCTTGGTGCCGAGCACAAGACCTGCGGCATGATTGTTTTCGAAAACGGGCGGTTTTTGCGTAGCGATTACCGCACCTTCCGCATCCGTGCGGTGGAGGGTACTGACGATTACGCCTCTATGCGTGAGGCACTTTCCCGCCGCTTTTCACATTTGGATGATGCTACGGGTGCCTTCGCCACCCTGCCCGACCTGATTTTGCTCGACGGTGGACGCACGCACGTGGCGGCGGTCGCTGCAATTGCCGCGGAAATGGGTGTGTCCGTGCCGATTTTCGGTATGGTCAAGGACGAATATCATAAAACCCGTGCGCTTTGCACGGCGGATGAGGAAATTTCAATTGCGCTGGATAAGGCGGTTTATACTGCGATTTATCGTATACAGGAGGAGGTTCACCGTTATGCGGTGCGCCGCATGAGCGATGCCAAGCGCGGCACGCTACGCACCTCTGAGCTAACGAAAATCGAGGGCGTCGGCCCTGCCAAGGCAAAGGCGATTCTCGCCCACTTCGGCGGTCTTGCCGCCGTGAAGGGCGCCGATGTGCGTGCGCTTGCCGCCGCACCCGGGGTAGGCCCCGTGCTCGCCGGTGCCATTTATGCGTATTTTCACAGGGGGGAGGACGTCCATATATGATGCGAATTATTACGGGCAGTGCACGCGGCGCAAGGCTGCAGGCCCCCACAGGCCAAACCACACGTCCTACGGCGGAACGGACAAAGGAGGCGGTTTTTTCCATGCTGCAGGGCGGTATTGCGGAAAGACGAGTGCTTGACCTTTTTGCAGGCTCCGGTCAGATGGGACTTGAGGCGTTGAGCCGCGGTGCGGCACGGGCCGTTCTGGTTGACTGTGACAAGGCCGCACTTGCGGCGATACGCGCCAACGCCCTGCATACAAAACTTGCCGAGCACGCGGAAATTGTGGCTGCTGAGGCATTAAGCTATTTGAAGGGCTACACGGGCGCCCCCTTTCACCTCGTGTTTTTGGATCCCCCTTATGACAGGGGATTGCTTCCGCAATGCCTTTCGCTGCTGCTTTCGCGGGGAATGCTCGCGGCAGGCGCGGTTGTCGTCTGTGAAGCGCGTGACGGGAATGCTGTTTTTGACGGTGATGCGGCACTTGCCGCAGGCTTTACCGTTCTGCGCTGTGCGCGCTATGGCGCGGCACACATAACACTCTTGACAAAGGAGAACTGATTTGAGTATTGCACTGTTGCCGGGCAGCTATGACCCGATTACCGTAGGGCATCTCGATATCATTGCACGCGCCGTTTCCCGTTTTGACGAGGTGGTGGTTGCCGTGATGAACAATGCCGCTAAGACCTATCACTTTACAATGGCGGAGCGCGCAGAGCTGGTACGCGCCGCCACGCAGGCGATGCCCACCGTGCGCGTGGTTGCCGATGAGGGACTGCTTGTTGAGCTTTTTGACAGACTTGGCGCAGACGTTATCGTAAAAGGTGTACGGAATGAGCAGGACCGCGCTTATGAAAACGAGATGGCTGCCTATAATCTGGCAAGAAATCCCCGTGCGCGCACCGAGCTGTGGCAGGCGGCGGACGATTTTGAGGATATTTCTTCTACGCGTGTGCGTGCGGCGATACAGGCAGGGGACGCACTTGACGGGTTGCTGCCCGTGGCTGTGCTCGAGCTTCTGCGTGCAAGGGGCGCGATATAAGGAGGTTATGATGAAGGCCTTGAGGATATATTATTTTTTAAAAATTCTGATTTCCACGCTCTTTGGTGTGCTTGTCGGGCTTTTTTTGCTGGCTCTTGCCCCGTATGCGGCAGAGCTGTTTGAAATTCTGGTCATCGCCATCGGCCTTCTTACGATGGTTATGAACGTACCCGCCCTTCTGCTTGCACTGAAGCATATCAGGTCGCGCGGAGAATGGGTGAATTTACTGATTGCACTTCTGTCGATTGCGCTCGGCACCTTACTGATGCTCTTAAAAAGTGATTTTCTGCTTGTGCTGATTTTGTTTTACGCCGTTGTGCTTCCTCTTGTCCGAATCGTTTTGGCGGAGCAGCACGCAAGACAGTTGAAGCGCGAGATGCTTCCGTTTTTAACGGGCGTCACCGTGGTAGTCGTCTTTCTTGCCGAGGCGGAGGCACTTGTCCTGCGCTACGGTGCGCTTGCAGTATTTTTCATATCCGCTGTCTACCTGATTCACGGTCTGCTCGTCCTGCGCTTCCGCTTTGCGGTGCGTGAGGAGGAGAGCACTGAGGAGCAATAAATCAAAGGCACTCTCTGCACGTGTGCGGAGGGTGCCATTCTTTTTTTATGGGCATGCAATCTTTCCGTTGAATGAGGGGGGAACAGAACACAGGAATTCCCCTGAATGTCAGAAAAAACCCGTTCTTTTTCAGGGGGAATCCCTTGACTTTTTTCACGGGTATGCTATAATAATTACGTTATATGGTGTAAGGAGGGAATTGTATGGTATTGAACATGGGACCTATTCTGCGCGGCGAGATAACGCGCATGGAAATTGAATATGACCTTGCCCCCGAGGCAGTAATGGACGTAACCTTTCCTGAAAGCGCACACATCAAGGGCTACCTGACCGATGACGCGGGCTATATGCAGCTTTTTTTACACGCAACGCTTCCGTACAGCGGTAGCTGCGCCCGTTGCCTGCAAACGGTTGAAGGATTGTTTGAGCTTGATTTTACACGCACCGTTGCAGCGGAGGGCAGTATTACCGAGGAAAAGCTTGCCGAGATGGACGATGCTTACGTGATGATTCGCGAAGGAAAACTTGATGTGGACGAGCTGCTGCGCGAGGAGCTTCTGATGTGCTTTCCGATGCGCCTGCTTTGCGATGAGGACTGTAAAGGGCTTTGCAGTAAGTGCGGCAGACCGCTGAAGCTTGGTGATTGCGGCTGTCCGAAAAAAGAAATTGATCCAAGATTGGCAATTTTAAAAAAATGGGTTGACAAACAGGAAAATTAATGCTATAATAACTTGTAATTATGTAAAGTTCCCAGAGGAGGTGTAGATAAAATGGCAGTTCCGAAGAAAAAGGTTTCCAAAGCGCGCAGAGATAAAAGACGCTCTAACAACTCCAAGCTTGAGATGCCCGGTATGGTCAAGTGTGCAAAGTGCGGCGAGTACGTTCTCGCTCACCACGTTTGCAAGGCCTGCGGTTCTTACGACGGCAAAGAAGTTGTGAAGCAGGACGCGTAATTGTTGCTTGATAAAAAGGGAGAGAGCATATGCTCTCTCCCTTTTTATTTTTGCCGCAGTGGCTGCTTATTACTTTTTAAAATATACGAGAGGCTTTGTCAGCACACGGTGGAAAAACAGGTAAAGAAGGAGAAGCAATAAAAGCCATTTCCCGATGGGGAAGGGCATTTGTAACGGCCCGGCCAGCGTTTGGAGTGCGCCTTCCCCCACACATGAAACAGGGAAGCCGAGCATTAAAATGATTTTAACGGTGAGCACTGTGAGCACCCCCTGCAGCAGCTTGATGGCGAGAAGCAGTCGAAGGGGCGGCGCGTGTCTGCCCGTAACCGACAGCACCTGCAATAGGATGGATAGCCCCGCAAAGCCTGCAAAAAAAGCAATCAGCAGCAGAGAGTGCACGGGCGAGGAAAGCTTGCTTGCCTGTGCCACGCCTGCGGTCAGCTCCAGTAAGCCGCCAAGCACCGCTGCTGCCGTGTCGGGGAGATGGCAGAACGTGGCTAATGCTGAAAGATAGGCACCGAGAGCGGAGAAGACCAGCACAAAGGCGGTAATCTGCAAAAAGGTCCATATGCTGTTTTTGACCGAAGCTGTAAAAACATCCGCAAAGCCCGCTTTTTTCATCACGTTTGGGTGTGTTTTTTCTATGATGGGTGTGCTTTTATCAAGCAGCCGCCAGCAGATTGAAAGTAATACGGCAGAAAAAACCGTGGCGCCGTAGAGCAGAAGGCCTGTAAGAGGGGAGCTGAATATACCGCCCCCCACAACACCGACCAGAAAGCCCATGCTGGGTGTTGCCGTCAGGCAAGTAAGGCGCAAAAACTCCTTTTTTTCGATACGTCCTGCCTCTAATTCGGCGATTGCGGCCAATGCGCCTACGGGTGCGCCAAAAAGCCAGCCAAGTGTAAGCGCAACGCTCCCTTCCCGTGAAACGCCCAGCAGCTTACGGCAGGGGCGTACAAGCAAGGGGGCTTTTGCAAGGATGTCCGAGGCCACGAAAAGCTCTGAGGCAACCAGCAGGGGAAAGAGCGTGGGCAGAAGCACGTTTTCCACCAGCGAAAGCCCTTTTTTAATACCGTCTGCGGCGATATTGGTGTTTTTGGTGAGCAAGGCAAGCAAAAGCACGCAGCAGAGCATCGCTGCTGCAGATGCCGTTCTCCGCACCCGTTTCATGTATATTTCGGCCCCCTTTTTCATAATGTGATATGAATACATTATGGGTGGAGGGCGTTACTTATGACGGGAAGGCGTGATTTTGCCGCCAGACTGGCCGCAAGACTGGATATTCCGCGCGAGCTTCTGCCGGGGGGCTTCGGGCTTTCGCTGGCAGGGGATAGCGAGCTGACGGTCAGGGGCTGTAAGCGTATTCTTTCCTACGGGGAGGCGCGTATCGCGCTTGCTGTGGGCGATACGGTACTGACGGTGACGGGTGCGGAGCTTTACTGCTCCGCCTTTTCGGGCGGTGCCGTCACGGTTACGGGGAGGATTACGGGGCTTTTGCTGGGAGGGGACGGCGATGCTTGATTTTTTGCTTGGCTTCGCTGAGATTTCGGTGCCTGCGGAGGGCGTTTTGCAGACAGTTGAGCTTTGCCGACGGGCGGGGCTGTCGCCGCGTCGCCAGGAACGGACGGAGCACGGCCTTGCCTTGCGCCTTTCTCTTTATGATTTCAAGCGCCTTCGGCCGCTTCTTGAGCAGGATGGAGTCCCTTATTGCGTTGTGGCACGGGGCGGTCTGCCCGTGCTTTTTATATCGGTTCTGCGCCGTCCGTTTCTCGTGGGCGGTCTGCTGCTTGCGGTATTGCTGCTTTCCCTTTCGGGGCTTTTTCTCTGGGAGGTGCGTATTGAAGGAGCTTCGGGAATACCCGAGCGCGAAATCAGGGAAGCACTTGCCCTGCAGGGCATTTCCTGCGGCAGCTTTATTCCGCGTTTGGATACCGATGCCGCGGCGCTCTCCCTGCGCGAGGGTGATGCGCGGCTCTCCTACGTCAGCTTAAACAGACAGGGAACGGTGCTTTCGGTATCGGTGAGAGAGGCGGCAAGCCTGCCTGCGCCGAAGCCGACGGCACCTGCCAATCTGGTGGCAACAAAGGATGGCGTGGTGACGCTGCCGCTTATCTTTGAGGGGAAGCCACTGGTTGCCGTAGGGGACGTGGTTCGTGCAGGTGATTTGCTTGCTACGGGGGTGCTTGAAACCGATAACAACGGGATGCGCCTGACGCGTGCGGCAGGTGCGGTGATGGCGCGCACTGAGGAAACGGTTACCGTTCATATTCCGTTTACTTATACTGTTCGGATGCCGACGGGCAGGGTAAGGCATGCGTTTTTTCTGCATTTCTTTGACAGGGAGAGAAAAGTTTTTAAAAACAGTGGAAATTTGGAGGGCGACTGTGATATAATAGAAGAAATAAAGATAATCCGCGCGTGGAACGGGCGTACATTGCCGTTTGGCTGGCGCCTTGTGACCTATACCGAGATGACGGAATCTTCCTTGACGCGTACGGCAAGAGAGGCGCTTTCGCTGGCAGAGTGCACGCTTGCCGCAGAGCTCGCTGCGGCCTCTGCCACAAAAAACCTGCTCTCGCGCACAGTGGAAACCGTGGTAAGCGATACGGGCATTACGCTTGTGTGTACTGCGGTTTTTGAGGAGGATATTGCCCGCGTGGCGGAATTTGAGATAGGCGGATAAGATGGGGCCTTGTCCGCAGGAGGTTTTATGGAACGGGAAATTATTCATACCGAAAGCAGTGAAATCACGGCGCGTATTTTCGGCGTATGCGATGCGTACGCCAAGGAAATTGAGGCCGCATTTGGCGTGGATATTGCCAACAGCCGCGCAAGGGGCGGTGATGCTATCGCGGTGTCGGGTACGGTCGGCCGGTCTCTGCGCTT
>JAZOSC010000024.1:0-3005 GCA_045656925.1 Eubacteriales bacterium
CCGCCCAGCATATTTGACCACTGGTCGTCACCGCCAAACTGCATATTGCAGTGGTAGGTCTTGAACAGGTGGTAGAAATCGTAGGACTGCATAATCATATAGTTGAACTCAAGGAAGGACAGCCCCTTTTCCATGCGCTGCTTGTAGCATTCGGCAGAAAGCATTTTGTTGACCGAGAAGCAGGCGCCCACGTCGCGCAGTACCTCTACGTAGTTGAGGTCAAGCAGCCAATCGGCGTTGTTGACAAGAATGGCATTGTCAAAGTCAATAAAGCGGGCCATCTGCTTTTTAAAGCATTCCACGTTGTGGTCAATGGTTTCGCGCGTCATCATCTGGCGCATGTCGGTGCGGCCCGAGGGATCGCCGATCATTGCCGTGCCGCCGCCAATCAGTACCACGGGCTTGTTGCCTGCTATCTGCAGACGCTTCATCAGGCAGAGTGCCATAAAGTGACCGACGTGAAGGGAATCTGCCGTCGGGTCAAAGCCGATGTAAAAGGTTGCCTTTCCCTGATTGATCAGGTCACGGATTTCTGCTTCGTCGGTGACCTGTGCAATCAGGCCGCGGGCGATCAGCTCATCGTAAAGTGTCATACTCTATCTCCTTTTTTTACATATCGGGGGTAAAAACAAAAAACCCCTTGCGTAAGCAAGAGGGCGAATGCTCGCGGTACCACCTCTGTTCGTTGCCACAGGCAACCTCAAAGCTCGCATAACGGGCGACACCGTCACAGCCTACAAGGGTGTGCACCCCTTCGGTGTGCGACTCACGAGGGTATTCGGCAGGCGTCGCCTCCGTCTTTCACCAACCGACGGCTCTCTGTACGCGGCGTTTACTGCTTACTCTTTTCGATCACAGTCTTTACAAGTCGTTATTATAGCATAGATTTTGTGTGTTGTCAAGCCTTGACGGGGAAAAGAATTCCAATTTGACGCTTCTGCACGGCACTTGACTTTTTTAAAAGTATATTGTATAATAATTGATTGATAATGTGCGTACGCTACGTGCGCGACGGAGGTAATTATGAAACAGAACCTGCTCCAGAAAATCAGCGCGCAGATGCCTGAATTTTCAAAGGGACAACGCTTGATAGCGCAGTACCTTTTGGCGCATTATGACCGTGCGGCCTATATGACTGCATCCAAGCTCGGCGCGCTTGCCCAGGTGTCGGAGTCAACGGTTGTGCGCTTTGCCAACGAGCTTGGCTTTGAGGGCTATCCTGAGATGCAGCGCGCCTTGCAGGAGCTTGCGCGCACCAATCTGACTGCGGCACAGCGCATGGAGGTTGCAGGTAATCTTTTTGACCGTGAAAATGTACTCGATAAGGTTCTGCTCGGTGATGCGGATAAAATTCGTCATACGTTAGAGGGGATTGATCGCACCGCGTTTGCTGATGCGGTTGACCGCATTGTTGCTGCAAGAAATATTTATATCCTCGGCGTGCGCTCCTCGGCGTCCCTGGCAGATTTCCTGACCTTTAATTTTCGTATGATATTTGATAATGTCCGTGCGGTTGAGGGCAGGACGGGTATTGAAATTTTTGAGCAGATTTTAGATATCGGCCCCAAGGATGTCCTGATAGCCATCAGCTTTCCGCGCTATTCCACACGCACCGTCCGTGCTGTGGAATATGCCAAGCGCGCAGGTGCCGACGTGGTTGCCATTACCGATAGTGCAACCTCTCCGCTTGCCGCAGGTGCGGATCAGCTTCTGACCGCACGCAGCGATATGGCGTCCTTTGTGGATTCTCTCGTTGCACCCCTGAGCATCATCAATGCCATGGTGGCTGCCGTATCTCTTTCCAAGCCCGATGAGGTTGCCGCGCGCCTGCACCGTCTTGAGGGTATTTGGGATGAGTACGAGGTTTACGATAAAAATAACGTATGAGTATGCTGCGTATTGCCGTTGTGGGTGGCGGCGCCGCAGGGCTGATGGCGGCGATTCATGCCGCAAGGCTCGGTGCCGCAGTAACGGTTTTTGAAAAGAACGACCGCCCTGCCCGTAAGCTCCGTATTACGGGAAAGGGACGCTGTAATGTCACAAATCATTGTACACGCGATGTGTTTTTTGCTAATATTACGGGGAACGCACGTTTTTTGTATGCGGCGTGGGAGCGCTTTTCCGCTGAAGATACCGAGGCCTTTTTTGAGGAGCTTGGCGTGCCCCTGAAGGTCGAGCGCGGCAATCGCGTGTTTCCCGTATCCGATAAGGCCACCGACGTGGTGGATGCGCTGGTCAGGGAATGTCACCGTCTTGGTGTGCAGCTTCGTCACGCGGCGGTAAAGGGCCTGCTGGTTGAGGATGCGGTCGCCACAGGCGTGGTGCTGCCTGTGGGCGAGGAGCGCTTTGATGCGGTTATTGTTGCCACGGGTGGGCTTTCCTACCCCAAAACAGGCTCTACGGGTGACGGTTTGCGCTTTGCAAGAGAGGCAGGGCTTGCTGTTACACCCACAGCACCTTCTCTCGTGCCGCTTGTCGAGGAGGGCAGATTTTGCGCCTCTGTGCAGGGGCTTTCGCTTCGCAACGTGCGTCTGACCGCTTATGATGGGGGAACGGGCAAGACCGTTTTTTCCGACTTCGGGGAGCTGCTTTTTACGCACTACGGCCTCTCCGGCCCACTGGTGCTTTCGGCCTCGGCACATCTTTCCGATATGGTGGCGGGGCGATATGAATTACAGATTGATCTGAAGCCTGCGCTTGACGAAAAAACACTCGACGCAAGGCTGCTCTCGGATTTTTCCAAATATCAGAACAGGGATTTTTTAAATGCACTGTCCGACCTCCTGCCGCAAAAGCTGATCGCACCTCTGGTTGCGCTGTCGGGTATTGATCCGCGCAAGAAGGTCAATGCTATCACCAGGGAGGAGCGCATGGCATTTTTGTCGCTTTTAAAGGCGTTGCCCGTTCGTATCCGCGGTTTCCGCCCGATTGACGAGGCCATTATCACAAAGGGTGGCGTTGTGCTTGGTGAGATTACGCCGAGCACGATGGGCGCAAAGCGCGTC
>JAZOSC010000025.1:0-17481 GCA_045656925.1 Eubacteriales bacterium
TGTGGCCCCTGTGGCTGCGGAGCTGGGGCTTTTGCTCTGGGATGTGGAATTTGTCAAGGAGGGTGCGCGCCGTATTCTGCGTGTAACCATTGACCATGAGGACGGCATTACCATTGATGATTGCGAGCGTATGCATCGCGCGATCGACCCTGTGCTTGACGAGGCGGATCCCATTGATACCGCTTATGATCTGGAGGTCAGCTCTCCCGGCATCGAGCGCGACCTGCGTACCGATGCGCATATTCTTGCTTCGGTTGATGAGGTGGTAGATCTGCGCTTTTTTGCCCCCGTTGACGGAAAAAAGACTGTACGGGGTATTCTTGCGGGCCTTGACGGGAACGGAAGCGTTCTGGTTGAGGTAGAGGGGGAGCTTCGCGCCTTTGCACGGAGCAGCGTTGCAAAAATCTCCACCGTTTTTGAGTTCTAAAATTCAGTAATGATATAACAGTATGAAAGGAAAAAGCCATGAGCACGAAAAGCAGCAGGGAATCGTTTTTGAATGCACTTGACCTTCTTGAAAAGGAGAAGGGCATTCCGAAGGCCTATATGTTGGAAAAAATTGAGGCGGCGCTTGTTTCTGCCTACCACAAGGAGTATGGTGCAGGCGCACAGGTTCGTATTCTGTTTGATTTTGATAAGGATGATGTCCGCGTATTCCAGCAGAAGACCGTTGTTGCAGAGGTGACCGATCCCGAGACAGAAATTTCTCTTGAAGATGCAAAGGCACTCAACAAGCGTCATACGCTGGGTAAGCTGATTGAAATCAGGGTGAAGCCGGAGCATTTCCGCCGTTTATCAGCCGCAGCGGCTAAGTCTGTGATCATTCAGGCAATCCGCGAGGGGGAGCGCCGCGTGATGCAGGAGGCTTATGAGAACCAGCGTGAGGAAATTATTACGGCGACCGTCAGCAAGATCGATCCCGTAAACGGCAACGTTGTGGTTGAAACGGGTACCGGCCGTGCTGTGCTTCTGAAGGGTGAGCAGATTCCCGGTGAGGAGTTCCTGATCGGCGATCGTATCAAGGTTTTTGTTACTGAGGTCAACAAGGAGTCACATGGCCCGCTGGTCACGCTTTCCCGTTCTCATTCGGGTCTTGTGCGCCGCTTGTTTGAGCTTGAAATTCCTGAGATTCAGGACGGCGTGGTGATGGTGAAGAGCGTATCTCGTGAGGCGGGTGTGCGCAGCAAGGTTGCTGTTTGCTCCCGTGATGAGGATGTGGATCCCATCGGTGCTTGTATCGGCAATCGCGGTATGCGTATCGGCAGTATTGTTGATGAGCTGCGCGGCGAAAAGATTGATATTATCCCCTACAGCGAGGTGCCTGAGGAGTTCATTGCGGCTGCACTTGCTCCCGCCCGTGTCATTTCTGTAGAGTTGACAGGCGAGCGCGCCTGCCGCGTGCTTGTGGAGCCTGACCAGCTTTCTCTTGCCATTGGCAGAGAGGGCTTGAATGCCCGTCTGGCCGCCCGTCTGACCGGCTTTAAGATCGATATTAAGGCTGAATAAGCCCCAAACGGTATAAAAAATGGAAAAGAAGGCAAGAAAAATTCCGGAGCGTCAATGCCTTGGCTGTAACGGACATTTCCCCAAGGCAGAGCTGCTGCGTGTGGTGCGTGCGCCGGACGGCACCGTGTCGCTTGATTTTGTTGGAAAAAAATCGGGACGTGGCGCGTATATTTGTAAGAAGGCCGCCTGCCTGAAAAAAGCAGAGAAAAATGGCAGGCTTGCAAAAAATCTTGCGTGTGAGATCCCTGCAGAGGTCTATGCCGCGATGCATGAGGAGCTGGCAGCGCATGAGGGAACATGAGAAAAAAGCACTTGCTTACCTCGGCCTTGCTGCCCGTGCAGGACGTGTGACTGTTGGGGTGACGCTTTGCTGCGAGGCCTTGAAAAAGCGTGCAAGCAGTGTAAAAAAGCCCCCCGTTATAGTGCTTGTTGCATCAGATGCGTCCGATGCAACAAAAAAGCGTATCACGGATAGGGCTGCGTACTATGGCGTTTCGGTAATTGCGCTTTCGGTTGACTGTGCGGCACTTGCCACTACAGTCGGCAAGCGTGACGGCAGCGTGGCTGCTGTGTTGGTCAGTGAGCCAAGTCTGGCACAGGCAATCGGCGCACTGTATGAATAAGGAAACATCAAAGCCCGCCTGACGGTGTGCTTAAACTTTGGAAGAGTGTTCCGCGCGGACTGCGGAAGACAAGGAGGAAATATGGCATTTAAAGTAGCAAGCTTAGCAAAGGATCTCGGTATCAAGAGTAAACAGATTACGGAATTGATGACCGCGCATGGTATGGAATGTAAGACCACGCAGAAGGCGTTGGACGTAAGGGAGTTTGACGTCATTTTTGATGCGCTTACACGCGCAAAGCAGATCAAGAATATTGATGATTATCTCTTTGGCGATACCTATATTCCGACGCAGGCGACCGCGCCTAAGGCAGCACCTGCGCCCAAGGCAGCACCTGCCCCTGAAAAGAAGGCAGAGGCTCCTGCCAAGGCTGCGGAGTCGGCGACGCCCGCCACTCCCGCAGAAGAGAAAAAAGCAATGCCCGAGGTGAAGTCCGCACCGAAGAAGGCCGCTGTAGAGTCACCTGCTTCCAAAGAATCCGCTTCTGCACCCGCAGAAGCACCTGCGAAAAAGGCCGATGCGCCTGCCGCACCTCAAAAGGCAACGCCGCGCACCTATAATATTCCGCAGAATCTGCGCGATACCATCGGTGCGCGTCAGGCAGCCCCTGCCCGTCAGGCCGGAGCTGCTGCCCCTGCCCGTCAGGCAACATCTGCGCGCTCCGCGGCACCGCAGCAGGGTGCTGCACGCCCCACCGCGGACCGTGCTCCCCGTACTGATTTTCCGCCCCGTGGCGGTGCATTTGCCCAGGGGAATGTGCGTCCCTCCTTTGGCACACCTGCCCGTCCCGATCACCGTGGAAAGACGCAGCAGCCCCGTCAGGGCGGTGGCTTCCGTCCCGGTGCCGATAAGGATGAGGGAGGCGGACGCGTCGTACGTGAGCAGTTCCGTCCCCAGGTAATTACCCGCGGTCAGACGCCCAAGGGAACTGAGGCCTCCGGTAAGGCACGCGGCACCCGTGTGGTGGATATGCGTGGCACCAGCGTAGACCTTTCCAAATACGATGAGCGTCTGGATACCTTCGTGCCGGACGCAGTGCGTGACGCGCGCGGCGGAAGCCAGCGTGTGAAGAAGCAAATTGGCACGCACGCCTATACCTCGGGCAAGAAGGGCGCTGCCAAGAAGTCTGCGGCACCCGCGACCAAGCAAGCGCTGCACGTTACAATTCCCGAGGAAATTACCGTCAGCGAATTTGCTTCCCGTATGAAGATTGCACCTGCAGAGGTTGTCAAGAAGCTGATGATGATGGGTATGATGGTTACCCTCAACCAGACGATTGATTTTGATACCGCATTCCTGATTGCATCCGAGCTTGGCGTTGAGGTGACCAAGGAGGTTGTGGTCAGCATTGAGGAGAAGCTGTTTGACGACAGTGAGGATGCTGCAGATGACCTGGTTGACCGCGCACCTGTTGTCTGTGTCATGGGCCACGTTGACCACGGTAAAACCTCGCTGCTTGATGCCATTCGTCACACCAACGTGACGGCAGGCGAGGCAGGCGGCATCACCCAGCATATCGGTGCATACCGTGTGAAGGTTGACGGCCGTGACCTGACCTTCCTGGATACCCCCGGACACGAGGCGTTTACGGCTATGCGTGCCCGTGGCGCAAAGGCAACCGATATTGCCATTCTTGTCGTTGCGGCGGATGACGGCATTATGCCCCAGACCGTAGAGGCAATTAACCATGCAAAGGCTGCTGAAATTGACATTATTGTTGCCATTAATAAGATGGATAAGCCCGGTGCAAATCCCGACGCCATCAAGCAGGAGCTGACGAAGTACGACCTTGTTCCCGAGGAGTGGGGCGGCGACGTTATCTGCGTACCGATTTCGGCACTTAAGCATGAGGGTATTGATACTCTGCTTGAAAATGTATTGCTTGTTGCCGATATGAAGGAGCTGAAGGCGAATCCCGACCGCCGTGCAAAGGGTATTATCATTGAGTCCAAGCTTGACCGCGGACGCGGTCCCGTTGCGACCGTTCTTGTTCAGAACGGCACGCTTCATAACGGTGATATTGTAATTGCAGGCACTGCTGTTGGCCGTGTGCGTACCATGTGCGACCACAATGGCAGAGCTGTGAAGGAGGCAGGCCCCTCCGTTCCTGTTGAGATTGTCGGTCTTGCCGAGGTTCCGGAGGCAGGCGACGAGTTTGCTGCCGTTGAAGACGAGCGCATGGCAAGAACCCTTGCCGACCAGCGCCGCGACAGAGCAAAGGAGGAATCCTTCCGTGCCAATGCGCGTGCCAACCTCAACGACCTGTTTGCACAGATTTCCGAGGGTGTGAAGGAACTCAATATTATTGTAAAAGCAGATGTGGCAGGCTCTGCCGAGGCTGTCAAGCAGTCGCTTGAAAAGCTGTCTGGCGAGGAGGTAAAGGTTCGTGTGATTCACGCCGCAGTCGGTGGTATTATCGAGGGTGACGTGATGCTGGCAGCTGCCTCCAACGCCATCATTGTTGGCTTTAACGTACGACCTGATAAGGCAGCAATTGATTCTGCCGAGCGTCAGAAGGTTGATATCCGCACTTACCGTATTATTTACGAGTGCATCGAGGAAATTCAAGCGGCTATGAAGGGCATGCTTGCGCCCAAGTTCCGCGAGAATGTTATCGGCCACGCCGAGGTGCGTCAGACAATTCACGTTCCGAACGTTGGCTTCATCGCGGGCTCTTACGTACAGGACGGTAAGATTACCCGTCAGTCCCAGATTCGCGTCGTACGCGACGGTATCGTGATCTTTGAGGATAAGATTGCATCGCTGCGCCGTTTCAAGGACGATGTGAAGGAGGTTGCGGACGGCTACGAGTGCGGTATCGCGCTTGACCGCTTCAACGATATTAAGGTCGGCGATATTCTTGAGGCCTTTGTGATGGAGGAAATCGCGCAGTAAGCACGGTTTTCTGGCAGGAGGTTTCAAAGTGACTTGGGAAAAATCATGCGGCGCACTTGTGGTGCGCCGCCAAGGTGACAAATATTTTATACTCATGATACGCCATAAGGTAGGCGGCCATCGCTCCTTCCCCAAGGGTCATATGGAGGCGGGCGAAACCGAGTATGCGACGGCTCTGCGCGAGGTGATGGAGGAAACCTCCTCCCGTATAGCCATCGTGTCGGATTTCCGTGCAACGGTGACGTATAGCCCCTCTCCCGGGGTGATGAAGGAGGTTGTATACTTCCTTGCCTTCACCACCGATGAGAGTATTCAGGCGCGTGAGGGTGAAATTGCAGAGGTGGAATGGATACCGCTTGAGGAGGCAGAGGCTTGCCTTACGCATGAAAACGATAAGACTGTATTTCGTGCGGCGATGGAGCGTATGAAAAAATTGTCCGTTCAGATAAAATAAAAAAAGCCCCGTAACGGGGCTTTTTTTATTAGTCGAAATAGCCTTCCTTGTGCAGAAGCTCTGCAATCAGCACAGCACCGCCTGCGGCACCGCGCAGGGTGTTGTGGGAAAGACCAACAAATTTATAGTCGTAAAGGCTATCCTCGCGCAGTCTGCCAACGGTGACGCCCATACCGCCGTAAATGTCGCGGTCAAGTGCGGCCTGGGGACGGTTATCCTCCTCCATGTAAGTGATAAACTGCTCGGGTGCGTGGGGAAGACCAAGCTCCTGGGGCTTACCCTTGAAGCTTTTCCATGCGGCCAAAATCTGCTCACGGGTGGGCTTTTTACGGAATTTTACAAAAACTGCGGCGGTGTGACCGTCGGTTACGGGCACGCGAATGCACTGGGTGGTGATGGTGATGCCTTTAGCTTTGACGATCTCACCGTTTTCTACCTTGCCCCAGACGCGCAGAGGCTCCTGCTCGCTTTTTTCTTCCTCTCCGCCGATAAAGGGAATGACGTTGTCAATCATTTCGGGCCACTCGTTAAAGGTTTTACCAGCGCCCGAGATTGCCTGATAGGTGGTAGCCACGACCTCATACGGCTCAAATTCAAGGAGCGCAGTCAGGGCAGGAACATAGGACTGAATGGAGCAGTTGGGCTTGACGGCAACAAAGCCGCGCTTGGTGCCAAGACGCTTTCTCTGTGCCTCGATGACGGCGAGGTGGGCGTCGTTGATTTCGGGAATGACCATCGGTACATCGGGCGTCCAGCGGTGTGCGGAGTTGTTGGATACCACGGGGATCTCTGCCTTTGCGTAGGCGTCCTCCAGGGCGCGGATATCCTCCTTTTTCATATCTACGGCGCAGAATACCATATCACAAAGCGCCTTCATCTCCGTAATGTTTGCCGCATCGTGTACAAGCATATCACCGAATTTTTCAGGCATAGGAGTTTTCAGCTTCCAACGGGTGCCGACAGCCTCGCGGTAGGTTTTACCTGCCGAGCGTGCAGAGGCTGCCAGTGCGGTTACCTCAAAATAGGGGTGATCGTCAAGCAAGGTGAGGAAGCGCTGGCCAACCATACCGGTTGCACCGATTACGCCAACTTTGCGTTTTTCCATGGTACATTCTCCTTTAGCGTGGGAAATAAATGAATATAATAAAAGATTTTAGCACAAGCCCCCTGAAAAATCAAGAGGTTTCGCTGATTTTTATTGGTGAAGCAGGCGGTAAAGCTCATTTTTTGCCATGCCGCGCTCACGTGCAGCTTGCTTGATGGCCTCCATGCGTGCCATGCCCTGCTTTTCATAATATGCAACGTGGTCGGCGGGGGCGAGCGTGAGGAGAGGATTTTCTGTGTGGGTGGTGGGTGCATCGGTGGTGCCGGCTACGACAAGAACGTATTCGCCGCGCGGCTCGTTTTTGGTATAATGCGTAATGGCAGCTGCAAGCGTCGTACGCAGAATCTCCTCGTTGCGCTTGGTCAGCTCGCGACAAAGCGCAATATCGCGTGTCGGGCCAAAGGCTTCTGCGAGTGCTGCCAGCGTTTCGCGCAAGCGGTGCGGCGCCTCGTGAAAGATCATCGTGCGCGCCTCGCCTGCAAGCGTGGCAAGGTGCGCACGCCGTTCCTTTTTGTCACGGGAGAGGAAGCCCTCAAAGCAAAAACGTGCGGTGGGAAGCCCTGATAAGGCCAGCGCGGTAATACCTGCACAGCAGCCCGGCACGGCGGTGACGGTGACTCCCGCTTGCGCGCAGAGCCTGACCAGATCTTCGCCGGGATCACTGATGGCAGGGGTGCCTGCATCGGTAACAAGGGCGCAGGATTCCCCTGCCTGCAAGCGCGCTACGATTTCGGGACCGCGCTCACGGCGGTTGTGGTCATGATAGGAAACAAGGGGCTTTGAAATTTCAAATGCTGCCAGCAGTCTGGCTGTATTACGGGTATCCTCTGCCGCGATAAAGCTCACCCCGTCAAGCACCTTTTGGGCGCGAGAGGATAAATCTGCTAAATTACCGATGGGGGTGGAAACCAGATAAAGGGTGCCGGGCATAATTTGATTTTTTTCAGTCTGTAGCATAAAGCTTCCTTTCCTGCTGTGACGGTATGGGCCTTGGGCGCATACCCTATCATGAAGCATTTTTATGGGGGGACCTGTATGGCGATTAAAATTTATATTGACCAGGGGCATAATCCCGTCAACCCCAACGCGGGTGCGGAGGGGAACGGCTTGCGCGAGCAGAATATCGTATATCGCATCGGGCAGGAGCTTGCCTCACTGCTGAGGCAAAGCGGTAATTATGAGGTTCGCCTGTCAAGGCCGACGGCTGAAACACAGCTTGGCAATTCGAATGCATCAAGCCTGCGCGTACGCACGACAGATGCGAACGAGTGGGGGGCAGATTATTTTTTAAGCCTGCACACCAATGCATCGGAATTGGCGGCAGCGACGGGGAGTGAGGCATTTGTTTTCTCACTCGGTGATGCATCGGCAGCGCTCGCCACCGACATTTTAAGAGAATTACAGGCGGCAACGGGGTTAAATAATCGCGGCGTGTTCGCCCGTCCGTCGCTTTATGTGTTGAAGCGCACGGCAATGCCCGCGATTTTGCTGGAGCTTGGATTTATCAGCAATCCGCGTGATGCAAGGCTGATGAACGAAAATCCACAGCTGTTTGCACAGGGTATATATCGTGGCATTGTGGATTACACGGGGTTGGCCTAAATAGGAAATCAATCAATCATTCCCGTGTCATAAATGCGCTGTGCGCGTGGGGAAAGCGCAGTATCCCCTGTAACGGTATGCAAAAATAAGGGTGGAAGCAGAGATAGCCCTTCGGCGGCACCACGCTTGGCCTCCGTCAGAACCATGCCGGGGGCGGCTTGCGGGGTGTCGTGTACAAAGAGCATACGCTTAGGCGCAAGACCGCTTTCCTTTAAGGCGGCAAACAGGCTTTCCAGGCGGTCGGGGCGGTATACGGTATAGAAAAGTCCGCCGTATTTCAGACATTTTGCAGCTGCTGCGGCGAATTCCTTGATGCCTCCCTCACATTCGTGCCTGGCTATTTGCAGGGCGGTATGTGGAGAGGCAGCGCCGCTGTCGGTTCTCATATAGGGGGGATTTGCGAATACCGCATCCACCTCACCGCCAAGCGCAGTGGGAGTGAGAGTGCGGATATCGGCATGGCGCACGGTGATATGCCTGTCAAGCCCGTTCAGAGCTACGTTACGCAGGGAGAGTGCGGCCATTTCTGCCTGAATCTCTGCAGCGATGATATGCGAAAATTTACCGCGTGCGGCCGCTAACAGCGAAACGACGCCATTGCCGCAGCCAAGCTCCAATGCGCGTGCGCGTGGTGCGGGGCGCAGAAAGGCGGAAAGCAGATAAGCATCGGTGCCAAACGCAAATGCGCCGTTCTTTTGTATCAGTCGCAGCTGCTCGTTTATTTCATAAAGCCGCTCGTCAGCGGCAAGCGTTATATTCATAAAGCCTCTTTTATTTTTATTGAAAAGGCCTGATTTCCAAGCTTGAAAATCACCCCTTTTCTTTGGTTGCATTTACTGCACAGGGAGATAATTACTCAGCCTGGGGAGCGCCAACGGGGCAAGCGCCCTCGCAAGCACCGCACTCGATGCAAGCGTCAGCGTCGATTTCATACTTATCGGCGCCCTCTTTGATCGCCTCAACGGGGCATTCGGGCTGGCAAGCGCCGCAGGAAATGCAAGCGTGAGTAATTTTGTAAGCCATCTTGATGTACCTCCATATAGATTTGTAATACACGGTTGCTTTATCATTGTAGCATATTTTTCAAAAAAAGCAACAGTTTTTTTCAAAAAGAGAAAATAAATTTCTGCCTTTTTCGTCAGCAAGCGGTAAAAAGCAGGGAATTACTGCAAATCAGGATTCTGTTTTGGGGGTGGAATCCTCATGCGTCTGTGCCGGTTTTTTGTCAAGCAGGGCTACCGTATCACGGTGATAGGGCGTGGGAGCCTGCTCGGGTGCGTGATCCAGGCGCACCTTCACCATGCCAAGCAACGGGGCGGCTTCTGTTACTGTGCCGGGGCCGTCGGGCGTTGTGACGCGAGCGTCCTTTTTGGGCGTCAGAGCAATCTCTGCAGCGTAGCTTTCGTGCTCATAACGCAGGCAGCACATCAGTCTGCCACAGCAGCCGGAAATTTTAGAGGTGTTGATGGAAAGCCCTTGCTCCTTGGCCATTTTGACCGATACCTGACCGAAGTCGGAAAGGAAGGTGGAGCAGCAGAAGGGCCTGCCGCACATACCAAGACCGCCGATCAGACGGGATTCGTCACGAATACCGATCTGGCGCAGCTCGATACGGGTGCGGAATACACCTGCAAGATCACGGACAAGCTCGCGGAAGTCCACGCGCCCCTCCGAGGTGAAATAAAAGAGAAGCTTGGAGTTATCAAAGGCATACTGCGCGTCAACCAGATGCATATCAAGCTTGTGTGCTGCAATCTTTTCGGCGCACATGGTCAATGCCTCGCGCTCTCTTGCGCGATTTTCCTCGTTGTGTGCGATATCCTCAGGCGTTGCACGGCGGAGCACGGGGCGCAGGGGCTGGACAATATATTTTTCTGCCATCTTACGGTTCAGCAACGCCACCTCGCCGAATTCGGGGCCGCGTGCCGTGTCTACAATGGCAGCCTCGCCAAGTTTGAAGCGTTCAAGGCCGGGATTAAAGAAATAGACCTTGCCCGACTGACGGAAGCGTATGCCTACGACCTCCACGGTTTTGCCATCGGGGGTGGGAAAGCCGCAGGGGATATCCTCAATCAGATAGCCTGCAGTGGCAATATCAACCTCAAATTCTTTGGTATCAACGGCACTTTGTGCCATGCGGCGTTCAGCATCTCTCACGGGTGAGAAGGAGCCGAGTGAGGGCGTATCGCTGAATTGCAGGTCAAGCTCGCGCTGGAGCAGGGGAGAGATAACGGGGGCCTCGGTACGCACGGCAGCTTCCTGCGGACGGCTTGTGCGCTCGCGGCGGTCACGGTCACGGCGTCCGTGCTTGCCGCCCTCCTGCGGACGGCTTGTGCGCGACTCCTGCGTGCGTACAGGCTCTGTGCGTGCTTCGGTCGTCTTTGGGGCTGATTGCGCTTTGACAGGTGCGGTGACACCCTGCACTGCGGGCTTCTGCCCACCGCGGCCGCGGTGACGGTTGCGGCGTTTTCCGTGGTGTGGGGTGCTTTCATTGCCCTGCGGATTGCCGTTCTGACGGCCACCACCTGTCTGTGGGGCAGTCGCAGAGGATTCAGGGTCTGCACCCGGCACAATAAAATTGCCGGGGCGAACCGAAATGCGCGGCTCGCCTTCTTTTTTTGCAAAATGCTTATGTTTCTTTTCCATATAAACTCCGTTTCGGTATCAGGTAGAAAGATGATTGAAAAGGTTGATAATGGTTAGGCGGACGTTGGCGTTTGCGGCAAGAGCCTCTGTCGCATCCTCTAACGCGCCTGTTATGGCAAGGATTCGGGCTGCGGTAAAGCGTGTGGCAAGCTCTGTTGCGAGCTCTCCCTCGGTGTAAAAAAGCAGAGAGGGGCTTTCGGCGCAGCCAAGCAGTAAAAGGTCGCGCATGGCAAGCTTCAGCATGGCAAGGTCGGCGAGAACAGTATCGCGTGTGTTGCCGAGCGACAATAGAGCAAGAAGCAGCTTGTCGGGTGCCGTACGGTCTGCAAGGCAGGCAGTGAGCGCTTCGGTGCGCGCACGGCGCTCCATCAGCGGCGCACGCCTTTCGCCATTCAGCAGGTCAAGTGCTTTGCCGATAGAGCCTCCTGCAAGAGAGATAAGTGCCTCAAGCTCGGCAGGCTGCTCGGTTGCCAGGACGGTGGCATCAGCGCTGCTTGTCAGGAGAAAATCACGCATCATGTGATGAGGAATGGGCTGTAAGCGATGTATGGGGGCACGGGAACGCACGGTTTCAAGCAAGGCACCCGCATCCTCGGCAAGCAGCAAAAACACAACGAAGGACGGTGGCTCCTCCAACGTGAGAAGCAGGGCGTTTTGCGCCTGTACCGTCATGGTGTGTGCATCCTCGATGATGTAAACCTTTACGTTAAGGTCGTTTGGCACGGTGGCAAGGCCCTCGCGCAGTGCGCGAATGGCATCAACACCCATTGTAGCACGCTCCCCCTTTGTTATGGTGATCACATCGGGGCAGTTACCCTCCTTGATACGCTTGCAGCTGCGGCAGGTACCGCAGGGCAGAGGCTTTTCAGCGCACGTGCGGGATTCGCAGGCAAGTGCCATGGCAAGCTCGCGGGCAAGAAGATGCTTGCCGAAGCCCTGCCCACCCTCAATGATGTGGGCGTGTGGGAAATGGCCACCTCGGATTTCCTCGCCAAGTCTGCGGCGAAGCGCATCGTTGCCCTGAATATTTCGAAAAAAGCCGTGCACAGATGCGTTCCTCCCTCCGACGGTGTCCGTCATGTTTTCAGATATCCTCAAAATATAATTATAACAGAATCATTTTACAATGTCAATCCCGTGGCGCTTTGGAATTTTTGGTTGTGTTGAAAAACGCGGAAGTCTGCACAAAAAAGTCAAAAAAGCCCGAATATGGTGTAAAAAAAGACGATAAAGTATTGTGAAATTTCTTGCAAAATCCGCAGAGAGCGTGTATAATAAACATAGGTTATTAAATGCTTTGCGTGTGCGTATCGTTTAAAATGAAAAGAGGTGAGCTTATGCGTGAGGAAGGGTTGGCACCGTATTTGTTTCATCAGGGAACAAATTATTATTCCTACCGTTATCTTGGCGTGCATCAGACCGAGGGCGTCTACGTATTCCGCGTATGGGCGCCCCACGCGCTTGCGGTCTTCGTTGTAGGTGATTTTAACGGCTGGGGCGAGGATACGCCGATGGTGCGCGTGACGGATGGCGGCGTATTCGAGGGCTTTGTCGCTGCTGACCGCTTCGGCACGGGCAGTCTTTACAAGTTTAAAATCAGGACACCCCACGGTGATGTATACAAGGCAGATCCGTACGGCACTATGGCAGGGCAGTATCCCGAAACCGCCTCGATATATTTTAATCTTGACGGCTATATGTGGCGTGATGCTGCATGGCTCCGCTACCGTAAGCGCGAGGCGGCCAAGCCCGTGGAAAGCCGCGCCATGAATATTTATGAGGTGCATCTCGGCTCCTGGCGCAAGCATGCCGACGGCAGCTATCTTACTTATACGGAGCTTGCCCTTGAGCTCGCCCCCTACGTTAAGGCGATGGGCTACACGCACGTGGAGCTGCTGCCCGTGATGGAGCACCCCTACGATGGCTCCTGGGGCTATCAGGTGACGGGCTACTTTGCCCCTACCTCACGCTATGGCAATCCGCATGAGCTGATGGGCTTTATTGATGCGATGCATGAGGCGGGAATCGGTGTAATTCTTGACTGGGTGCCTGCACATTTCCCGAAGGATGCACAGGGGCTTTACGAGTTTGACGGAGAGCCGCTTTATGAGTATCAGGGCAGGGACAGGCAGGAGCATCGCGGCTGGGGTACACGCTGCTTTGACGTCGGGCGCGAGGAGGTACAGAGCTTTCTTATTTCCAGTGCAACCTATTGGGCTGCGTGCTATCATGCAGACGGGCTGCGCGTGGATGCTGTGGCGTCGATGCTTTACCTTGATTATGACCGCGAGCCGCACGAGTGGGTGCCGAATGTTTACGGCGAAAACAAGAATCTGGAGGCAATTGCCTTTTTCCGTAAGCTGAACGCGCATATGCGCGGTGCGTTCCCCGATGTTTTGATGATTGCGGAGGAATCAACTGCGTGGGGCAATCTCACTTCACTTGAAAACGGCGGCCTTGGCTTTCATCTCAAATGGAATATGGGCTGGATGAACGATACGCTTGCGTATGCGGAAACAGATCCCATTTACCGTAAATACAGCCATGGCAAGCTGACCTTTTCCTTAACCTACGCCTTTGGCGAAAAATATCTTCTGCCGATTTCGCACGATGAGGTGGTGCATGGAAAGAAATCCTTCCTTGACCGTAATCCCGGCGACTATGATATGAAGTTTGCAGGTGCGCGCGCACACTATGCGTATATGATGACGCATCCCGGTAAAAAACTTCTTTTTATGGGCTCCGAGCTGGGACAGTTCCGTGAATGGGATTATGAAAACGAGCTGGAATGGTTCCTGCTTGACTATCCGATGCACGCCGCCTTTCAGCATTATGTCGCGGCCGTGAACGCATTTTACCTTGCTACTCCTGCGCTTTATGAGCAGGACGGAGGCTGGGAGGGCTTTGCCTGGATAGATGCCGATAACTGTGACCAGAGCGTGATTTCCTACCGCCGTATAGACAAGCGGGGCAGGGAAACCGTTGTGATAATTAATTTCACCCCCGTGCTCCGTGAGGATTTTCGTGTCGGACTTCCGTTTCGCGGTGTGTGGGAGGAGGTGCTATCCTCCGATGATTCTGCCTTTGGCGGCAGTGGATGCCGCAACAGGGGGCCGATTGCGACCGAGGAGATTCCTATGCACGGTTTTGGTCAATCGGGAAAGCTGACCTTGCCTTCTATGGGCGCTGTTATTCTGCAGTGCCGTCGCAAATACCCTGCAAAAAAGCGGTAGTGTTACTTAGAGGCTTTTTTGGCTCTATCGCTTTTGAATGACTGATAACAAAAACATGGAGGAATATCGTATGTTCAAGAAGAAAGAATGCGTGGCAATGCTTCTGGCGGGCGGCCAGGGCAGCAGACTGTACGCACTCACAGACACGACGGCAAAGCCCGCCGTAACCTTTGGCGGCAAGTACCGCATTATTGACTTCCCCCTTTCTAACTGCGTTCATTCGGGTATTGATACCGTGGGTGTGCTGACGCAGTATCAGCCTCTTGTTCTGAACGAATATATCGGTACAGGCCTGCCCTGGGACCTTGACCGCAACCATGGCGGTGTGAAAATTTTGCCCCCCTATCAGGCCAAGAGCGGCGCTGACTGGTATACGGGCACTGCAAATGCGATTTATCAGAATCTGCAGTTTATTGAGCGTTATGATGCGGAGTACGTGCTGATTTTGTCGGGCGACCATATTTACAGCATGGATTACGCCAAGATGATTGCACATCATAAGAAGACGGGTGCTGCCTGCACCATCGCCGTAATCGACGTGCCGCTTGCGGAGGCAAGCCGCTTTGGCATTATGAGCACCAAGGAGGACGGTACTATTTTCAAGTTTACCGAGAAGCCGAAGAATCCTGACAGCACCAAGGCTTCTATGGGCATTTATGTATTTACGCGTACAAAGCTCTTTGAATATCTGATTGCAGATGCCAAGGATCCTGCATCCTCGAATGATTTTGGCAAGAATATTATTCCCACGATGCTTGCCGCAGGAGAGAAGATGATGTCCTATTCCTTCCAGGGCTATTGGAAGGATGTCGGTACGATTGATTCTCTTTGGGAGGCGAATATGGATATTCTGGGCGAGGAGCCTGTGCTGAAGCTGAACGACGGGCATTGGCGCGTGCTTTCCCGTCACGAGAACGCACCGCCCCAGTATATAGGCCCCGATGCTGTGATTGAGAACGCTTCGATTACCGAGGGCTGTGAAATTCTCGGCACCGTCAGAAACTCGGTGCTTGGTGAAAACGTCCGCGTGATGGAGGGTGCCGTGGTTGAGGACGCCGTGCTGATGGGTGACTGTATCATTCACGCAGGTGCGCGTGTATCTTACGCAATCATTGACCGCGACGTTAAGATTGGTGAAAACGCCGTAGTAGGCAAGCCCCGCGGTGAGGCAAGGGGTATTGCCGTGCTGGGAGAGGGACTTGAGGTGTCCGCAGGCGGCACGGTCGCCGATGGGGAGATTGTATCCGGTAAAGGAGGTGCCATGTAATGACCGCTGCAGGTATTATTTTTTCTAATATTCATGAGTCTACCGTGCCCGAGCTGACGGGACGCCGTACGATGGCGAGTATCCCCTTTGGTGGCAGATACCGACTGATTGATTTTGCACTTTCCAATATGGTAAATTCAGGTATCACCAAGGTTGGCCTGATTACACACTATAACTATCAATCCTTGCTTGACCATATCGGTACGGGCAAGGACTGGGATCTTGCGCGCCGTACGGGCGGTATCAAGATCCTGCCCCCCTTCATCACTGCCTATGATAACGCTACCGCAGGTTGTGTGTATTCTACTCGTCTGGAGGCCCTGATGGGCGTCATGAGCTTCATCGACCGTTGCACCGAGGACGTGCTGGTGCTTTCTGACTGTGACGTGATTTGCAACGTGGATATTGCCGCCGTGCTGCGGAAGCACGAGGCAAGCGGTGCTGATTTTACCGCGCTGACGGCTACCGTGGATACTGCCGTTCAGCCGCTTGACAGCCACGCACAGGTCCCCGTGGTGGATGAAAGCGGCCGCGTGGTCGATATGGCGGAGTATCACGGCCAGCAGGGCAAGGTTAAGGTTTGTGCAGATATCTGGGTTGCCAACCGCACCTATATCAAGCGTGTGGTGACCGAAGCAATTGCACATGGGCATAAGAGCTTTTATCGGGATGTGCTGATTCGCAATCTCGGCAAGGATAAGATTTATGCGGTGGAGTATGACGGCTTTTTTGGCCGTGTCAACTCGCTTGCCAGCTATTTCTCCTGCTCGATGCGGCTGCTTGATCCTGTAAACCGCGTAAATCTTTTCTACCGCCGCAACCAGCCTATTTTTACAAAGGTGCGAAATTCGACGCCTACCCGTTATTCGGCAGATGCCAGAGTGGTCGGCTCAATGATTGCAGATGGCTGTGTGATTGAGGGTACTGTTGAAAATTCGATTGTTTTCCGCGGCGTAAAGGTTGGCAAGGGAACCGTTGTGAAAAACTCAATTTTGATGCAGGATACCGTTACGGGTGAAAATGTACGCCTGTCCTGCGTGATTACCGACAAAAACGTGGTGATTCGTGACGGCCGCGAGCTTTGCGGCTGTGCAAGTATGCCCTTTTATATCGGTAAGCAGATTATGGTGTAAGGACAAAAATTGAGGTGAAGCTATGAAAAGGATTTTGTTTGTAGGCGCAGAGGCAATGCCCTTTGCCGCCACGGGCGGTCTTGGTGACGTGCTTGGCTCTCTGCCTGCCGCGCTTGCCGCGGAGGGGGCAGACGTGCGCGTTATCATGCCCCTTTACGGGCAGATCAAGCCCGAATGGCGTAAAAAAATGAAGGAGGAGGCTGTTTTTACCGTCAGCCTTGCGTGGCGGCAGCTTTACTGCGGCATCAAATCGCTGAAAAAGGATAGGGTTACCTATTATTTCATCGATAATGAATATTATTTCAAGCGGGATAAGCTCTACGGCGATTTTGATGACGGTGAGCGCTTCGCCTTCTTCTGCCGTGCGGCCGTGGAGGCAATCGGTCAGCTTGGCTTTTATCCCGACGTGCTTCACGCGCACGACTGGCAGGCGGCGCTTTCCATCGTATATCTGAATAGCTTTTACCGCGAGCTTGAGGGCTATCGCGATATCCGTACCGTCTTTACTGTTCATAACATAGAATACCAGGGGCAGTACCATTTCGGTATTCTCGGTGATGTGTTCGGCCTTGGTGTCGAGCAGTATGAGCTGATGGATTTCGGCGGCTGCATCAATTTGATGAAGGCGGCGATCGTTGCGGCTGATACCGTAAGCACGGTAAGCCCGCGCTATGCAGAGGAGATCTGCACCCCTGCCTATGGCAAGGGGCTTGACGGTATTTTGCGCGAAAACCGCTGCGAAGCGGAGCCAACTCCTCAAGCGTAAGGGTAGCGATTCTCTCGGCCGACGGAAAGGTGAGATACACCGTTCCCCAGAGAATAACCGAGCTTGCTGACACGACGGTGTATTTCCGCGTTGCAGACGTATACCGCGATAAGAAAATCGTCGTGCGTGACGGCGACAGGGTTATTATAGAAAAGAAAAAGCAGAAGCTCGCACCCGGTGAGATGGAAACGGTTAAGCTCACTGCAAAGATGCTTCGGGAAGTCGAGAGCGGAAGCCTTCGCTTCTCTATA
>JAZOSC010000026.1:0-2793 GCA_045656925.1 Eubacteriales bacterium
AGTCGTCCTTTTCCTCATCCCAGCCATAAGACTTGGTTTCGGTGTACCCACGATAGCGGGCTACGGCAGGGTTTGCTCTGACCTTTTCATAAAGCGCCCGTACATCCGCACGGGTGCTGACCTTTTCCTGATAATTCAAAACAGCTGCTCTACTCCTTTCAACATTTTTAACACGGCTATCAGCACCTCCGCACCCTCCTCGCTTTCCGCAAACCGGGACAGTGTGCGGTGCGCTTGCCTTCACTCGAGCTTATCGCTAGGTCTTGCATTTACGCCCTTCGAATACGCAATATCGGCCTCGATCCGTGCAACCATTTCCTCCTCACAGAAGGTGCAGCCAAGCTCGACTGCCAGCGTACGCAGACGGGAAAGCACATAATTCAGCTTTTCCGCCGAGGTATACCCCTCAAAGTGCTCCGCCTCAAGCTCATACTCTCTGGCCGCCTCAAGCATCACCTGCATATTTTCAATCGCACGAACCTTGCCGACACGGCAAAACTTGTAAATGTTATAGACAAGTGCCGCCGCGTTTACCAGAATACCGAAAATAATACCGAAAAGCTCCCAGTTTTCTACGATAAAATCAAATACCTTCACAGGTTTTCCTCCTTATTCAGCTCAAGGAGCGCTTTCTGCGACAGCCGCTGGCACGCTGTACTGCGCGTGCATATTCGCCGTACGCCTCCTTAAAAGCGTTCAGGGAGCGTTCGTAATTATCGGACGTGCCGCCCACAAAATCAATCATCGCCACCAGGTAGGTCCAGTAAACGCGGTCATAAGGGCTTTGCACCGAAAGCTGATCGGGCAAAAGCCCCTCTAATCCGTCTGTACGTGTATACTTCTGATGAATTTCGGCAGAAATCTTTTTTTCCAGCTCGTCAAGCCAGCGTAGCAGCACCTCATTTTCAAACTCGTGCGGCTTAATCTGTCCGACGAAGGTGATAACCTCATTTCTTGTCATAGCCCATCACCTCACACACTGCGCCGACGGCTTTCATCCGCAAAGCGGCCTGCCTCGCGCTCCATCAGCTCCGCCGTACGCAAATCCTGAATTTCAGACTGGTCAAGCAGCAGTGCAAATTTACGGCGAATACGCGTCCATACACCACGGCGAATCACACAGTTTTTGCCATTGATGGCAACATACACGTCGTCCTTGTATTTTTCGTTGTCCTTGAAAAGGCGCACCTCAACATATTCGTTAAGCCATTTCTCCTGCTCGCGCAGAAAGGCGCGGAATTTTGCCTCCTCCGCACTTTTTGCACGTGCCTCCTCGTCGGGCACAGCCAGGGCAGAAAGCTTGGCCTCATACGTGCTGCGAAGCGCCTCAATCTCGCGTCGCAGCTCATCAATGGTTGCCTTTTCCTTATCGGTTGCCTGCATATTACTCTCCTTTCTCGATTGCGCCGGGGCGAGCGCAGTCGCCCCGACTATTGTATTTTACGGTCAGTTTGCACCCACCTCAAAGGTCGATGCCGTTTCGATACGCACCATAAACGCCTCAACCAGGCGCGCGGCAGCCTTGGTGGCCTTCCAGCCAACGGTTGCACGCTGGTTCAGGGGATCTGCCGTGCCTGCGGAGCCAAGCTGCTTCACGATATGCTCAAGACCGCCGCCTGCAAGCTCCGTCGTGCCGTAGGCGTTGTCGCCAAGCACAAGCGTTGCATAGACATCTCTGCCCGCAAGACCTGCCTCACCGGGATAAAGAATATCCTGTGCAGTGGTGACCAGATCCGTGCTGCCGATACCGCCTGCCACAAGCTGTCTGTCAAAGAACAGATAATTCTCCCCGGACTCACTGTACACACCGCCCGTAATCTCGGCATACTGCCAGGATGCTTCAGACGCATCGTACATCAGAATACTGCGGCCGATCATATCAGGCGTGACGTGAAGACCACCCGCAAGCTTCAAGCGATACTTGGAGCCTGTGCCGAAGCCATCGCTCGCCATACCTGCTGTGGACAGCGTCGTATACCCATCCGCCATGCAGGAAATGGTACGGGAGGTGGGTGTCAGATCGGGGGCATGGAATACCTTTGCCTCCGTGCTTTCAACAAAGCGCACACCCTCAATCATACCGATCTCACCCTCATAAAGCTCCTTGGTATCACAATACTGGTGCGGGTACTTCCAATTGGCATCACTCGTGAGGTCATACGCGCAGTCGGGGTGAATAATGCAAGCATAAGCCCCGTTGATCTTCTCCGCGTTCTGATTTTTGAGGAAGCGCACCGCGCGCTTGATGCAATCCACGCTCATATAGTGGTTGCCGCTTTCCTGACCGCCGCACAGCAGATAACGGGCAGTAACAGCATCCTCGCCGTACTGTACATTGGTACCGCCGCAAAGCACCTCACGGGTAATGGTATCAAGCGTTCTGCCCGCCTGAGAGCCAAGCAGCTTGGTTGCCATCACAAGGTTGTTGTCAATGGCTGCAAGCAGGAGCAGGTCAGACAATTCTACGTATCCGCCGTACTGACGCACGGTTGCCTCAACCGCACCCATATTCAGAGACTGCCCCGTAGGGGTAACGCCC
Organism: Eubacteriales bacterium; assembly: GCA_045656925.1. GTDB lineage: Bacteria > Bacillota > Clostridia > Oscillospirales > CAG-272 > Firm-07. Next base: position 2,540 of record JAZOSC010000026.1, read on the forward strand.
TCAGAAAGCGCAGCAGTGAGCTTGGGCAGCGGATCATACTTGCGGAAGCGAATAGACTTGCCGCCGTTTTTCGGAATGGCATGCCTCTGTCCAAACTGATCGTGAATAAGGTTGGGCTCGGCATTGTCAATCAGGTAGTCGGCGTAATACGTACGCATTTCATCGGACAAGCCCGCACCCTCCAGATATGCGGTAACGGTACCGCTTTCCGCATCGGTATACCCTGCGGTGGTGTTAACGTTTTTGCCTGCACC
>JAZOSC010000027.1:0-3522 GCA_045656925.1 Eubacteriales bacterium
CTCTCGGAAAAAGGCCGAGTGCCTCTGCGCGACGTGCGGCGATGCGGGGCAGCTCGCCGTTCTCATCGCGGGTGGGTAGTGGCGGGCGTTCTTTTTTTACGGGCGCGGTGTGTGCTGCTGCGGGCGCTGCCGCTTTGACACGGTTGGGATCAAACAGGGGGAGAAGCGCGCCGCTTTCCTGTTTGATATATGCAACAGGTGCCGCCTGCGGTGTTAAGCCGAGGCGTGTCAGCATTCCCTCGGTCAGCAGGCCCCGACGCTTGGCATCGGCGGCGCTTACAAGAGGGACGTGATGTTGCTCGTTGATTGCGGTATTCTGCATGGTGCCTCCATAGAAAATACTTGTCCATCATAGTTTATCTGTAATATTATAGCATAACAAAAGAGAAAATACAAGGATTCGCGAAAAAAACTGCACGCTTGACGGTTTTTTTCGGGACTGCTCGCGCGTTTTTGCATAGGCTGATAGCAGGTCGTGCGCGAATTTTGTCATCTTACGTAAAAGATGCCTGCTGATGATTAAATAAGGGGTGCGCGGCAAAAAATAAGAGCAGTCCCGAAAAGGAGGTTCCTTCCATGAATCAGGTCAAACGGGGAGATATTTATTATGCCGATCTCAGTCCTGTGGTTGGCTCGGAGCAGGGGGGTGTGCGCCCCGTGCTTATCATACAAAACGATGTGGGAAACAAGTACAGCCCCACCGTCATTGCGGCTGCTATTACCTCGCGTATGGGAAAAACAAAGCTACCCACGCATATAGAGGTTTACGCTACCCGCGCAGGGCTTGCGCGCGACTCCGTGGTGCTTTTGGAGCAGCTGCGTACACTTGATAAGCGTCGCTTAAAGGAAAAAATGGGGCATCTTGATGGGGGTGTGATGTCCGAGATTGATACGGCAATTGCCGTCAGTCTGGGGCTTTTACCGCACGGTGCAAGAGCAGAGGAGCGTGTGATAGCCGTGGCAAGCCCCACACCCACCTTTACCGTTACGCCGCCTGCGGTGGCAGTGGCATCGCTTTCCGCGGATGGGAGTGTCCCTGCGGCCGTGCATACGGAAGGCGCGGAAACGGGCGGCGTAATTGGTTAAAATTTGAAATTTTTGGCGAAAGCCCTTGATTTTTGTCAGGAATTTCGGTAAAATAAGGATTGGTAAATATTTCACATAAAAAGGAGATACAAACATGGCACTTGTTACCACCAAGGAGATGTTTCAAAAGGCGTATGCAGGCAAATATGCAATCGGCGCCTTCAACATCAACAACATGGAAATTATTCAGGCTATTACCGAGGCTGCGGCTGAGGAAAAGTCCCCTGTTATCCTGCAGGTTTCTGCGGGCGCACGCAAATATGCCAAGCATGCTTATCTGCTTGCTCTTGCAAAGGCTGCAATTGAGGATAGTGGTGTTGACCTTGCGCTGCATCTTGACCACGGTGCGGACTTTGAAAGCTGCAAGTCCTGCATTGACGGTGGCTTTACCTCGGTGATGATTGACGGCTCTCACCATTCCTTTGAGGATAATATAGCACACACCAAGAAGGTTGTGGAGTACGCACACGCGCACGGCGTTGTTGTGGAGGGTGAGCTGGGCGTGCTTGCCGGCGTTGAGGATGACGTTGTTGCAGAGCATTCCTCTTACACACGTCCTGAGGAGGTTGAGGAATTCGTTGCACGCACGGGCGTTGACTCGCTTGCTATTTCCATCGGCACCTCTCACGGTGCTTACAAGTTCACTGCGAAGCAGTGCACGCGTAATGAGAAGGGTATTCTCGTCCCCCCGCCCCTTCGCTTTGATATTCTTGCTGAAATTGAGGAGCGACTGCCCGGCTTCCCCATCGTTTTGCACGGTGCATCCTCCGTTCCGCAGGAGTGCGTAAAGGAAATCAACGAGCTGGGTGGCAAGCTGCCCGACGCAGTTGGTATTCCCGAGGAGCAGCTCCGTCAGGCCGCCGGCATGGCTGTCTGCAAGATTAACATTGACTCTGATATCCGTCTTGCCATGACCGCAGGCATTCGCCGCGTATTTGCAAACGAGCCCGGTGTATTTGACCCCCGTGGATACCTCACGGTTGCACGCGCGGAGGTCAAGAAGATGGTGCAGCATAAGATTAAGAACGTGCTTGGTTCTTCCGGTACGCTTTAATCGGTAAAAAATCTTTGCCTTGCGGCGTTGCTCCTCGCAGACAAACTCGGAGCAGATTACTACACCGTCGTCTGTCCGCTCCGGTGCGCCTTGCAGGGCTTTGATTTTTTGCCTCTGGGATGCGTTGTTTGCAACTGTGGCTTTTGCAAAACGAGATAATTTACTCTTTTTTGCCGAGAGTGGATGCTGCTTGGCAAAACAAAAAACATCTCATTATAAAGTCCCGATAAGGGATTTTAATTCAACAAAGCAAAAACTCGACTTTTAATAAGTCGAGTTTTCTTTTGCCCACGCAAAACAATTTGAATTATACATATCTTTTTGATTTAGTCAATTCAGAGATAAATTAGAATTTGGATAGGTGGTTAAGGTGATAGATATTACAATTTGGAAGAATGACTTTTTGCAAAAGTTAAATCATGAATTTGGAAACCGTGTGTGGTTTGTTGGCTTGCAAGGGAGTTATGGTCGCGGTGAAGCAACAGAAACGAGTGATATTGATATTGTCGTAATATTAGATCAACTGTCTGCCTCGGATATTCAATCCTACAATGCAATGCTCGACAGTTTGCCACACAGAGAGTTCATTTGCGGATTTTTATCAGGCAAAAATGAACTTTTTCATTGGGAGCAGTCCGATCTTTTTCAGTTTTATTATGATACAACCCCGATAAAAGGAAGCCTTGATGAATTATTTGTGGCAATTGACGAAGCTGCTATCAATAGAGCGATAAAAATCGGTGCTTGCAATATCTATCATGGATGTGTGCATAATATGTTGCACGAAAAGAGTGACGAAATATTGCGTGGACTATATAAATCAGCCTCTTTTGTTGTACGGACAATTGTATTTCAGCAAACAGGAAAATATATCAAGCGTCAAAAAGAATTGCTATCGGCTGCTTCTCCCGATGAGCAGGCCATCGTTAATACTTTTTTAAATTTAAAAAACGGTGGATTGATTGATTTTTTCCCAATGTCCGAAGCTTTGCTTGCTTTTGCAAAAAAGTGGATTGTTGAAAGCAATTAAATAAATTTCACTTTATCTATAACTCGTGTTTGCGGAAAATACGTTTACAAGTATAGCGCACTATTCTTTGTAAGCAAAGCTGTGTGTTTTACTAAAATAAAAAAGGATAGCAAAAATTTTGCTATCCTTTTTTGTTGTCTGAAAATTCTCATATAGAGAACGCCCTTTGGGGGTGTTTTTTGTTGGGAATTTATTTGCCCATCATGATTTCGGAAATGGTATCAAGCACCTTCTGGTGGCAGCCGCCGCAGCCCGTGGAGCAGTGGGTCTGCTTCTGAATTTCCTCGAAAGCAGAGATAACGCTGTCAAACTTCTCGTGCGTGTCAAGCGCATCGGCAATCCTGGCGTAGCT
>JAZOSC010000028.1:0-2019 GCA_045656925.1 Eubacteriales bacterium
CATGGCGCGGGATTTTTCAATCATTTGGATTATTCCTCGGTTACAGGAGCCTCGGCTGCCTCTGCTGCCTCAGCGGCAACCTCCTCAAGCAATGCGCGAATAGAAAGGCTGACCTTCTCACGCTCATTGTCGATCTCAATGATCTTGGCATCAACGCTCTGTCCGATTTCAAGCACATCCTCAGGCTTGCCGATGCGTGTCATCGCAATCTGGGAAATGTGAATCAGGCCATCTACACCGTCAACGATCTCTGCAAATGCACCGAAGGGCATCATGCTGACAATCTTAACGGGTACAACGTCACCTACCTGATATTTACCGGTAAAGATAAACCAGGGGTTGGTATCCTCGGTCTTGTAGCCAAGAGAGATGCGGCGCTTCTCGCGGTCAAAGGACTTCACGAATACCGTAATGGTCTCACCAACAGATACGACCTCTGCGGGGGACTTGATGTGCTTCCAGGAAAGCTCGGTGGTGTGAACCATACCGTCTACGCCGCCCAGGTCAACAAATGCACCGTAAGAGGTCATGCTCTTTACCACACCGGTATAGATCTTGCCCTCCTCGATCTCGCCCCAGAAGGCCTCCTCCGCCGCACGGCGCTCCTCACGCAGCACCACACGAATCGAGCCGATTGCCTTATGGCCCTGCTCCTTGACCTCAATAATCTTGAACTTAACGGTCTGGCCCTTCAGGGGAGCAAGATCGCCGTCCTTGGGAACACCGGTCTGAGAAGCGGGGACAAACACGCGCGTGCCGTTTACGAAAACGATAACGCCACCCTTTACAACGTCGGCAACGGTTGCCTCAAGAATGCAACCCTCCTCCTTCGCTGCAACAATCTTCTCCCAGTTCTTACCGGAATCAACACGACGCTTGTCAAGCTCAGCAACACCCTCGATGTCGCTGACGCGAATTACCTTCGCCTCGATTACGTCACCTACCTTGAAGCTTTCAGTCAGCTTTACAGAAGGATCGTCGGATACGCGGTCGGCCTTGATGTAGCCGGTCACGCCAGCACCCAAGTCCAGCTGCAGCTCGGTGTCCGAAACGTGGGACACGGTACCGGTAACGATTGCTCCTGTATGTAAATTTTTGACTTCAGTCTCTTCAAGCATTTTCGCAAAGTTTTCTGCTTCAGTCATTGTTCTATATACCTCCTCAATGATTTCTCGCGGGGTCGATGCACCCGCTACTATACCCACTTTGCGATGGGTCAATGAAAACGAATGTGCGAAAGAAAGCTGCGAGCTATCCGTAATACGCAGGGTGCTTGGGCAATAGCCTTGACAGATGTCATAAAGCTTTGCGGTATTAGAGCTTTGTGCGCCGCCAATAACGACCATACCGTCACACACCGCAGCAAGGGAAGCTGCCTCTGACTGTCTCACATCGGTAACATTACATATTGTATCAAAAATTAATGGATTTGTACAGACCTTTTTTAAAAGTTTTTGACATTTTTTCCATTCCTCCAAATTCTGTGTCGTTTGCGCGACCATTATAGGAGTTTTTGTAGAAAAATCAGGCAAAAAGCCTGCCGAAATTGCCGCCTCCAGCGCCGCCGCATCCGCAAACACGTATTTCTCGCCCGTAAAGCAGCTCATAAAGCCCTCAACCTCGGGATGCTTATCGTTGCCGATGCAAATGAAAAGATGCGTATCAGCCATCCCGTCACGGCACATATCCATGGCGATGCGATGAATTTTGGTGACAAAGGGGCAAGTGCAGTCTATCACCGAAAAAGCAGGGTTTTCTGCCGAAATTGCGGCAAGTCGCTCGCTGATATCCCGCCTGATGCCATGTGCGCGGACAAGCAGGGTAACGGGGGTGTTTTCGGTTGCGGATAGGGCAAGCTGCTCAATTTCCTCCGCCGATACGGACAGCACACCGCGTGCGGCAAGCCCCCTGTGATATTCCTCGTTATGAATCAAATGGCCGAGCGTAAAAATGCGCTCGCCTGCGCGACGCGCGGCAATCGCACGCTCCAGGCGGTCAGCCGCCGCCCGCACACCCGGG
>JAZOSC010000029.1:0-3235 GCA_045656925.1 Eubacteriales bacterium
AAGATGCGTGCAAAGCTTGCGGCAATCACGCAGGAAATGCCGCTTGCACGAATCGCGATGGGCGCGTGCTCACGGGAGGAGCCACAGCCAAAGTTTTCGCCGCCAACCATAATGTCACCTGCCTGTACCTCGCTAACAAACAGGGGGTCAATATCCTCCATGCAGTGCTTGGCAAGCTCGGCGGCGGAGGGGGCGTTCAAGTAACGTGCGGGAATGATGACGTCGGTATCGACGTTATCTCCGTACCAAAAAGCAGTTCCCTGATACATACTTACACCTCCATATCGTAGGGCGATGCCACAGCACCTGCCACGGCAGATGCAGCAGCAACTGCGGGGCTGGCAAGAATAACCTCGCTCTTGACGTGGCCCATACGGCCAACAAAGTTACGGTTCGTGGTAGCAACAGCGCGCTCGCCTGCTGCCATACAGCCCATATGACCGCCAAGGCAGGGGCCGCAGGTGGGCGTAGATACCGCGCAGCCTGCCTCGATAAAGATTTCGGTCAAGCCCTCGCGAATGGATTGCAGATAAATTTCCTCGGTAGCCGGAATTACAATACAGCGCACACCCCGTGCAACCTTGCGTCCCTTCAGAATCGCGGCAGCGGCACGCAGGTCGCCGATGCGACCGTTGGTACAGGAGCCGATCACAACCTGATCAATAGGCAAGCCCTTTACCTCGTCCACCGTTTTCGTATTGGAGGGCAGATGCGGAAGCGCCACGGTAGGCTTCAGTGTATCAAGGTCAATCACAACCTCGCGTTCATAAACCGCATCGGCATCGGCCTCAAATACGCGCAAGGGGCGCTTGAAGCGGCCTTCAACATACGCCATCGTCTGCTCGTCAACGGGGAAAATGCCATTCTTGGCACCCGCCTCGATCGCCATATTTGCAATCGCAAAGCGATCGTCCATCGTGAGTGCGGCAACGCCCTCACCCACAAATTCAAGCGAGCGATAAAGCGCACCGTCAACACCGATCAGGCCAATCAGATGCAAAATGACGTCCTTGCCGCTGACGTAGGGCTGAAGTCTGCCCTTCAGGGTAACCTTAATCGCGGCAGGCACCTTGAACCAGTTCTCTCCCGTGGCCATTCCTGCCGCCATATCGGTTGAACCGACACCTGTGGAAAATGCGCCCAATGCACCGTAGGTGCAGGTATGAGAATCCGCACCGATAATCAAATCACCGGGGCCGACAATACCCTGCTCCGGCAGAAGCGCATGCTCGATACCCACCGCACCCACGTCATAAAAATGCGTGATATCAAAGCGCTTTGCGAAATTGCGTGCCGTGGCGCAAAGCTCCGCGGATTTGATATCCTTGCAGGGTGTGTAATGATCCAGTACAATGGCAATCCTATCCTTATCAAAAACATGGGAAAAGCCTGCCTTATCAAACACGTCAACCGCCACGGGGGTGGTGACGTCATTGCCGAGCACAATATCCAGCTTCGCCTCGATGAGGTCACCCGCCTTGACCGCGTCAAGGCCTGCGTGCGCGGCGAGAATTTTTTGTGTCATTGTCATTCCCATATCGCTTACTCCTCTCTTATCCTTGCCTGCTCGGCAGCATATTGCATCTTATTGATGGCATTGATATAGGCCAAAATACTTGCCTCAATAATATCGGTGGACAGGCCCTTACCCGTGTAGGTGCGGTTTCCTGCGGCAAGACGCACAGTGACGTCACCGAGCGTATCCTTGCCCTCCGAAATCGAATGAATGGTATAGGTTTTAAAGGTATGTGCCTCGGGATTGACGATCTTATCAATCGCTTTAAAGGACGCATCGATCGGGCCGTCACCCAGACTGACCTCCTCGTACTTCTCGCCATCCTTCGTCAGCACAACGGTGCTTGTCGAGGTGGTGAAGTTGCTGGTATGCACCACAAAGCGATCCAGCTTGAAGCCTGCATCCTCAGGCATATCTCCAATAGTTGTTTTATGCAGGACAATCGCCTCAATATCCTCATCATTGATGCTCTTTTTCTTATCGCAAAGCACCTTGAAATCCTCAAAGCAAGCAAGCAGCTCCTCGGCGGAGAGATGATAGCCCAGCTCAACAAGGCGACTTTCAAAGGCGTGCTTACCGGAATGCTTGCCAAGCACCAGATTCTTAGCGACGATGCCGACCGATTCGGGGGTGAGAATCTCATAGGTCTGCTTGTTTGCCAGCACACCGTGCTGATGAATGCCCGATTCATGCAGGAATGCGTTCTGGCCGACAATGGGCTTATTGAGGGGGGCTCCCTGGCCGATAATGTTATATACCGTCTTGCTGGCACGCGAAATGCGCGTGGTTTCAATGCGCGTTTTTACAGGGAACAGGTCAGGACGGGTGTGCATCGCCATCACAACCTCCTCAAGGGCGGTGTTGCCCGCACGCTCACCAAGACCGTTAATGGTACATTCAATCTGACGGGCGCCGCCAAGAACTCCCGCAAGAGAGTTGGCAACTGCCATGCCAAGGTCATTGTGACAATGCACCGAGAATTCGGCGCGGCCTGCATGGTCGGTATGGCTCATCATGTACTCAATCAACGCACGCATCTCATTGGGCGTGGTGTAGCCCACGGTATCAGGCAGATTGATCACGGTGGCACCGTTTGCAATCGCGGTATTGACAACCCTTGCAAGGAACTCCCAATCCGAACGGGTGGCGTCCTCTGCCGAAAACTCAATATTCGCACAATACTTGCGTGCGTGCGAAACCATTGCCGCAGTCTTTTCAAGCACCTGCTCTGGCGTCATGCGAAGCTTATATTCCATATGCAGGGGCGAGGTTGCAATAAAGAGATGAATACGGGGATCCGCCGCCACTCTCACCGCATCCCAAGCCACGTCAATATCCTTGACGGTAGCACGGGCAAGCGATGCAACGCTGCAATCCTTGACGGTTTTTGCAATCGTGTGGACAGACTCAAAGTCGCCGGGTGAGGAAATTGCAAAGCCTGCCTCAATCACATCAACACGCAGACGCTCGAGCTGCTTGGCAACCTCAATCTTTTCGGAAAGGTTCATGCTGCAGCCGGGTGATTGCTCACCGTCGCGCAGCGTGGTATCAAATATTTTTACGCGGTCCATAGTTGTTCTCCGATGATCAAACCGTCAGAATGGCGCCCTTATCTGCCGAGCTGACCAGCTTGGCGTAACGGGCAAGGTAACCCGTTTTCACCTTGGGTTCGGGTGCCACCCATGCGGCACGGCGCTTTGCAAGCTCCGCCTCGTCCAC
>JAZOSC010000030.1:0-33481 GCA_045656925.1 Eubacteriales bacterium
GCTACGTTCCGACTTCTTTCCACCGCAAAAAAGGCAGGCTCCCCTGCCGCACCCATCTATTTCCACGGCACCAACAAAACCGCGCACGACCTGAATGACGCGCTCGACATGGGCGTCGGCACCATCGTGGTTGACAATGAGGACGAGCTTGCCATGCTTGGCGCACTTGCCACAGCACGCGGTATCACGCAAAATATATTGCTTCGCATTACCCCGGGTATCGATCCGCATACCCACCGCGCCATTCAGACGGGCAACGTGGACAGTAAATTCGGCAACGCCATTCAGACAGGCCAGGCCATGCACATTACCCGTGCCGCCCTTGTCACAGACGGTGTTGCACTTCTCGGCTTCCACTGTCATATCGGCTCACAGATTTTTGAAATTAACCCCTTCCTTGAGGCGGCCGATATTATGATGCGCTTTATCGCAGAGGTAAAGGCCGAAACAGGCTTTAAGGCCACTGTCCTGAATCTTGGCGGAGGACTCGGTGTGCGCTATACCGACGAGGATCCCGTGATCGATTATGACGCGGCGATCGCGGGCATTGCCGACGCCGTACACAAGGCCGCCAAAAAGGCAGGCGTTACAATGCCGCGCATTATTTTAGAGCCGGGGCGCTCCATTGTAGCGGCAGCCGGTATTACTCTTTACACCGTTGGCGGCGTCAAAGAAATCCCCGGCTTTAAAAACTATATTTCAATTGACGGCGGCATGCCCGACAATCCGCGCTATGCACTTTACCAATCGGTATACACCGCAGTGATTGCAGACCGCGCAAGCGCCCCCGCCGACTACCGTGCCACGCTGGCAGGCCGCTGCTGTGAATCGGGCGACCTCATCGGCGAGGATATGCCGATCCAGCGCGCAAAGCAGGGCGACGTGCTTGCTGTACTTACAACAGGTGCTTACAACTATGCCATGGCCTCTAACTATAACCGTCTGCCCCGTCCCCCCATCATTCTCGTCAAGGACGGCAAGGCGCGCGTGGCGGTGCGCCGTGAAAGCTATGAGGACCTTGTCCGAAACGACCTTTGATAAAGAGCTGTATACAAAAGGAGTTTAACTGATATGTTTCGCCATTTACTGGGTGGCGGAGAAATAACAAGCTTCATCATAGGCCTTCTCCTCACCCTGCCCATTGTCATGCTATCCCTCTCCCTGCACGAAACTGCACACGGCTACGTTGCATGGCGACTGGGAGATCCCACGGCAAAGAGCCTTGGACGATTGACCTTGAATCCCATCAAGCACCTTGACCCCCTTGGCTTTCTCTCAATGGTACTGACGGGCTTTGGCTGGGCAAATCCCGTGCCTGTCAACTCCCGTTACTTTAAAAAGCCCCGTCGCGATATTGCGCTGGTAGCGGCTGCCGGCCCCGTATCCAATCTGCTGCTTGCGCTGGTCTTTTTACTTATCCTGCGTTTTCTCGGCTTTGGATACCTCGCTGCGCTTACACCCAAAACGGAGCTGCAATTCAACCTTATTTATTTTACCCTGCTCTTTCTCTACTACGGCGTGTATATGAATATCACGCTCGCCGTATTCAATCTTCTGCCCGTACCGCCCCTTGACGGCTCACGTATTCTCTACCGCCTGCTGCCGCCGCGCCTGTATTTCAAAATCATGCAGCACGAGCGCGTGATTGTGCTGGCGGTGCTTGCCCTTCTGCTGCTGGGCCCGCTTTCCTCGCTGATCAACCTTTTTACCACACTGATCATGCGCGGTATGTTTGCACTCGTTGGCATGAAAGGCTTTCTACTCTGATGACAATCCGCATAAAGGAGTCACCCAATGGAAAACATGACCTATAAGCTGACAGACTTTGAGGGCCCCCTTGACCTTCTGCTGGCACTGATAGAAAAAAACAAAATGAACATCCTCGATATTTCCATTTCGCTGATCTGCGACCAATACCTGGCGTTTCTGGCTGAAGCAAAGGCGATGGATATGGAGGTCACCACGGAGTTCCTCAATATGGCAAGCCAGCTGATGGTTTTTAAAAGCGAGATGCTTCTGCCGCACGAGGAGGAGGGCGAAAAGCCGCCGCGCTTTGACCTTTCCGACATTCTCATCAGGCACCAGCACGCCAAGGAGGCTGCCCCCAAGCTCCACCCCCTTTACGCTTATTTCAGCAACCGCTTTGTCAAGGATACCGATGAAATCTCCCCGGACCGCAGCTTTGTAGCCGACCAGGAGGTGGAATCCTTGCTCACGGCAGTGCGACGCATCAATGCTTACCGCGACTCCATCGAACGCGTCAAGCGGCAATTCAAGCCCATCACCAGCAAGCCCATCGTGCCTGTTGAGGGCAAAATCGTCATCATTCTTGATACACTGGAGACTCACGGCACAGCCACCCTGCGCGAGCTGTTGGCCGATGCCCCTTCCCTGGCCGATATGATTGCCTCGTTTATGGGTGTGCTGGAGCTGATCAAGGTGCGTAAAATTGTCATGGAGGATGATGAAAACGATGGCAACGCCGTACACGGCGAGCACACCCGCTTCTTCCTCAATCCCGAGGCACCCACCGATGCCGAAATAGATATTGAAGCAGATTTTTCTACTGTAAAGGAGACCGTCTGATATGGCACTTGAAGATTCCCTGCAACCAATTAAAGATCTTGAGGCCTGCATTGAAGCCGTTGTGTTTGCCGCAGGCTACCCCGTCACCTACCAGAAGCTTGCCGAGGTCACAGGGCTTGGCGTGCGCCAGGTCAAGCGACTTACCGAGCGTATCGCCCAAAAATACGAGGACGACAAGCACGGCATTATGCTGCTATGCTTTGAAGATACCTGCCAGCTCTGCACCAAGGAGCAGTACGGCCCTTATATCCGCGAGGCACTTTCCATTCGCCGCGGGGGTAACCTTTCAGGCTCCTCTATGGAGGCACTTGCCATCGTCGCCTACAACCAGCCCGTCACGCGCGCCTTTGTAGATGCGGTGCGCGGTGTGGACAGCAGCTACGCCGTGAACTCCCTGATTGACAAGGTGCTGATTGCCTCTGTGGGGCGTCTTGACGCTCCCGGTCGCCCCGTGCTATACGGCACGACCGACAAATTCCTGCGCGTATTTGGCCTGACCTCGCTTGAGGATCTGCCTAAAACCGAAATTCAGCTGCCCGAGCAAAAGCCGGGCGAGCAGCTTTCCATTGCCGTAGAGGCACTTGGCGACGGAGAGGCTGCCGATGCCGACCAAGCAACCGAATCTTGATCTGGTTACACAAAATACAACAAGGGAGGTGAATGTATGCCCGTATGGCCCTTTGTGCTCGGCAGCATATTGCTGCTTATTGTATGCATGATTCTTCTGCTGCGTGTACGTGTCAGCGCGGCATACAGCACAAGCGGCGGTATTACCGTCCGTATCCACCTGCTTTTCTTCCGTTTTACCGTTTTTCCGCGCCGCGCAAGGCCCCTGACCATACACCTCATTCGTCTTGGCTCCAAAATCGGGTTTGCCATGCTGCCCTACGCAAAAATTTACATTGCACGCATGCACATCCGCGTAGCGAGCGCCGATGCTGCCGAAACCGCGCTCCTTTACGGTGCCGTTTCAGGCGCTACGGCATCAGCCCTGGCATCTCTCGGTCACCTGCGCCCCACCAAGGTCAATACGCGCCACGCGACCATTGTCGCAGATTATCTTTCCACTACCCCCTCCGTTGACGTGAAATTTGTGGCATCTGCAGGCTTCTTGCGTGCCATGCGTGTGTTACCCCCCGTCCTGAAAAAGGAGCTTCCCCCCTTCCTTACCTTTATCCGTGAACGGAAAAAACGGGAAAAGGATCGTCTGCGTCACACAACCAAACTATAAATATCGGCAAAGCTGCCGTCAGAAAGGAGCCTTACCATGGCTGAAAATGAAAACAAATTACAGGATATGATCCGCACCTCACTTGAAAGCATCCGCGCAATGGTAGATGCCAACACCGTTGTGGGCACCCCCATTGAAACGGCGTCGGGCACCACCATTATCCCGATTTCCAAAATCTCGGTAGGCTACGCCTCGGGCGGTGCTGATACCAAAAAGGATCCTGCCGCACGTACGCTGTTTGCGGGTGGCGGCGGCACCGGCCTTTCAATTCAGCCCGTCTGCTTTGTTGCCGTAACCGCCGCAGGCGAGGTAGAGGTTCTGCCGCTTGGCGGCAACGGCGCTGCACCCGATGCCATTGAAAAGCTTACCGTTGCCATTGAAAAGGCCCCCGACATTCTCGCCCGCATCAAGGCCGTATTCCCCGATTTCGGCAGTAAAAAGAAAAGGGCAGACGACGAGGACGCCATTGAGGACGTGGCAAAGGAGGCCGCCAAGGTCGCCCAGGACGTCATGGATGAGGACGACGAAATCTGATAGCATATAACACACGCACGCTCCATATAGTCAAATAGACGATAACCGCCGATTACGGCGGTACAGGAGGTGCTTGATGCGTCCTTTTTTGCGTATTGCTGCTCTGATATTGCTTTTGGCAACGGCTGTGCTTTTTCTGCTCCCCGTAGGAGGGACGGTTCCCCTATCCCCCCCGCCATCAACCGATACCTCTCTCCCCACGCCCCCCAATACAGGGGCATCCTCTGCCGTGCTTTTGGATATGACTGGGGACCGCTTTTTGCTGCTGCAAAATGCAGACGAGCGCCGCCCGATGGCCAGCACCACGAAGATTATGACTGCACTTGTCGTATTGGAGCAAAAGGGGCTTGACGAGGTGGTGACCGTGTCGCCCGAGGCGGTTGGTGTGGAGGGTAGCTCCATCTATCTTTTTGCAGGGGAGCAGATTACGGTACGGACACTGCTTTATGCCCTGCTCCTTTCCTCTGCCAATGATGCAGCGGTGGCACTTGCCTGCTACACGGCAGGAAGCGTGGCGGCATTTGCCGCACTGATGAATACGCGTGCCGCAGACATGGGGCTTACCGACACACATTTTACCAATCCGCACGGCCTTTACGACGAGGCGCACTATACCACCGCACGCGAGCTTGCGCTGATTGCGCGTGAGGCTTTACAAAACAAAACGTTTGCCGAAATCGTCGCCACTCCACGCTATTCCGCCCCCCAGCTTGGCGAGGGCGGCACGCGTTTGTTTCTCAATCACAACCGCCTGCTCAAAAGCTATGAAGGCACCGTGGGCGTGAAAACAGGCTTTACCAAAAAAAGCGGGCGATGCCTTGTCAGCGCGGCAGCACGCGAGGGACTTCTGTTGCTTGCCGTAACCCTGAATGACGGAAGCGACTGGCAGGACCACAAGATGCTGTTTGATTGGGGCTTTGCACATTACGAGTGCTTTTCCCCCACACCCACCGCCCTCACGCTGCCCGTGGTAGGCGGCACTGCCGGCACCGTCACTATCCTGCCCGCAGGCACCGTTTCACTGACGTTGCCGCGCACACACGGTGAGATTACCTGCGTGACCGAGCTGCCGCGTTTTTTATTCGCCGGCTTTGAGGCCGAAAGAGCCGTGGGAAGATTATTATATTATATGGACGGCAAGCTTATTGCCACGGTACCGCTGCAAACTGCAGAGGCAATACAGCGCGAACTGCCGCACCGTGGATTTTTGAAAAAATTAAAGGACATTTTTATCAAATAAAGGAGATGCAAATGGACACCGTAAGATTACAGAAATATTTTACCGATTGCGGTGTTCTCTCGCGCAGGGCGGCCGAGGCAGAGATTGCCGCAGGGCGCGTCACAGTAAACGGCACGGTTGCCACCCTTGGTATGCGCGTAGCCCCCGGTTTGGATACTGTTTTATGGAACGGCCGTGAGGTAGCCCCCACCGCCCTGCAAAAATATTACATTCTATTAAATAAGCCGCGCGGCTTCGTCACCACCCTTTCCGACGAGCAGGGACGCAAAACGGTAGCCGAACTTGTGCGTGACGTCGGTGCACGTGTATATCCCATAGGACGCCTTGATATGGATTCCGACGGGCTTCTGCTTCTCACCAGCGACGGCGCACTGGCCAACCGTCTGATGCACCCCCGTCATGAGATACCCAAGCATTATCGCGTGACGGTTAGAGGTAAGGTCACGGGCGAGGTGCTTGACCGCCTCGGCAGGCCCTTCCTGCTTGACGGCTACAAAACGCTCCCCGTGGCGGTCGCACGTGTATCAGAGGACGCAAGCAGCACGGTGCTTTCCTTTACGCTTTACGAGGGACGGAATCGTCAAATACGCCGTATGTGCGAGGAGGTGGGGCTCTCGGTCACACACCTGACGCGCGTCGCAATCGGCGCCCTCTCCCTTGGCGATGTTGCCGAGGGCAGGTGGCGGCACCTCACCGCGGCTGAGGTTGATTATCTCTTTGGGCGAGGTGAATGACATGTCCTCTACCGAAGCTGCGCTCAACCGCCTTGACCTCTTTTTACGCACCTATCCCGTACGCGTTCTGAAGCAACAAACGCTCGGCGGTGTAACCGCCGATTACCACTGCCCCCTTGCAGGCATTGCCATTTTGCTTGTCAAAGCCCCGCAGGACGATGCGCGCAAAAAGGCACTGACCGCGCAGGGGCTCACGGTGCTCACCCTACGCACGACCGCGCTCACCAAAAGCTTTGACGAGGTTTGCACCTTTATTGATGATAATATCAAGCGCGCACTGACAACCAAAAGCTAAACAGGTGATACCATTTGGTAACACCTGTTTTTCCTTTATAACAGATAATTCCCCCCAAGCTGTAACGGGCGTTATACGAAAAAACACGCTTTTTGCCGTTTTTGGAGCCAAAAAACAGCATTTTGGGCAGAATTGGTAATCTTTACCAATTATTTGGCAGAATTTTTGGTTTATATTTCGGATTGGAAACTCTTGTATTTATTGGTAAAATATGGTAATATGAAGGTGCAAGAAAAATCACTTGATTTCGGAGGTTTTCAACAATGGAATACAACACAAAAATACTCATTGCCGATGAAAACGCAGGAGAGCGACAAATTCTGCGTGAGGCGCTTTCACGCGCGGGCTGGCGATTGATTGACGAGGCCGCCAACGGAGAGGAGGCGCTGAAAAAGCTGACCGCCAATCATTACGACGCGGCGCTGATTGATATGATGCTTACGCGCCTCGACGGCATCGGCGTACTGCGTAGCTACAAGTCCACCCTCAATCCCACTGACACCGCACCCGTGATGCTGGTGATTTCCCCCATCGCCAACCAGACGATGATTGCCGAGGCCGTGGCGGCGGGCGCCGACCTCTGCCTGATGAAGCCCTACGATAAGGAAAGCCTTTGCGAGCATCTGCGCCGTCTGCTGGCAGGGCGCGGCAACACGGGGACTACATCCAAAAAGAGTGCGGATTCCATTCCCGATATTGAAACACAGGTCACCAAAATCATTCACCAGATTGGCGTACCCGCACACATCAAGGGCTACCAGTACCTGCGTACTGCAATTCTTCTGACCATTCAGGACAGCGACATTATCAACAGTGTAACCAAGGTGCTCTACCCCTCGGTTGCAAAGAAATACCAGACCACCACCAGCCGCGTAGAACGCGCCATTCGCCACGCGATCGAGGTCGCGTGGGATAGAGGCGACGTGGATACCCTCAATTCCTATTTTGGCTACACCATTCAAAACAACCGCGGCAAGCCCACCAATTCGGAGTTTATCGCAATGATTGCGGATAATTTGAGGCTCAGGTATAAGCTCTATTAATAAAAAAAGGACAGAGCATACTCTGTCCTTTTCTGTACCTTAATAATAAAACGCGTGGTTGCCGATTTTGCCGAAATAAGCGCGGTTACGGCTGGCCCAGCTGTTTGGTGCCTTCACGGGGTTTACAAAATAGAGAATCCCTGTACTGATGCTATACCCCTCAAGGCAGATTTTGGCGGCGATGATGCTCTCCTCGGTGGGGGAGTGGTATATCGTGCCGTTTGCGGCAGGGGTAAACTGCACGCCGTATTTCTTATCAAAGATAACACTGTAAATGGTATTGGGAAAGCTACGCTCGCGCACGCGGTTGAGGATGACGTTACCGACGGCAATTTTGCCGCGCAGCGGCTCGCCCTTGGCCTCGGCGCTGATGATGCGCGAGAGCCAATAAACCTCATCGCTTCTGTAATAACTCGCGGCGGGGGTGATTCCACCGCTGCCGCGTGTGACGGCAAAGCCGCCAAGGGTATTGCTCCATTTAATGCCTGCGCCAAATGCGCGGTAAAGCTGCATAATGGGTGCGTACATCGTGCCGTTTTTCATAAAGATAGGCTGCTCGTCATAAAGATATCTGCCATTGGCGACGATATAATTGCTGCCGTCCGTACAAGTAAGCGTCAATTTACTTGACCGCACGGTCAGTGTGCGTGTATCCGCGCTGTATGTAACCGAAGCCGTAGAATCCAAATCGGTGGAAAATCTGCGAATTTCCACATACGTGGTATTGTTTTTGACCTGAACACTACCCGAAAACGGTCTACCGTCTATGGTGACACGCACATAAGAGGATGCCGCTGCGGCAAGCGGCAAAGCTGAAACAAGAGAAAAGGTCAGCAGAAGGCATATCAAAAGCTTCTTCAAAAATGCGTCCTTTCTTGTCTGCATGCAAACGGTTGAATTGTAAAATCGCGAAAATTTACACATCTATTCTACCATATAGACGCAGGAAAAGCAAGGAACAATATTTGGCAATCAGGGCTCCCATGCCCTTATACCATCATTCGTCGGCGCGGTACTCCATAATATCCTCAATCGAACAGGAAAGCACCCTGCAAAGCTTATTGAGGGTTTTGGTTTCCATATTATCGTTCGCGCGCAAGCGGCGCACGGTCTTACTGTCAATACCGCATTTTTCACGCAGCTGATAGGTGGAAACACCCTTTCTTTCCATCGTCACCCACAATTTGTCAAATACAATCATATATTCACCCCCACATCTTGACAATTCCTATTATGGGGGTTATAATCCAATTTATTAAGGGGATATAATCCCCACACCAACCAAATAGGAGGTTTTATGGAATTATACAAGGGAATTTTGTGCCATGCGCTTCAGGACAGCAGAATTGAGGTGACATTCCCCGACTTGAAGCCTGCAAGCGATTTACTCGGAGAAGTCTGTTACCGCACCTTGAAAAAAATAAAGGAGGTTCTGGAGAGTCAGGAGAAAAGCGATGGCGAATGCTTTGAAAGCATTGAAAACATCATAGAAATTTTTGAAAGCATTGGCTGCAGCATTCACGGCAGACATGATTACGGATAACAAAAAGCCACCGCGTAAGGGGGATGTTCTTAGCGGAGAATTTAAAAAACACCGCTAAGTGCGAGCATCGCATTTGACCGGTCAAACGCAGATTGAGCTAAGCCCAAACCCTTATAATAGCAGAAGAGAGAACAAATCGGTTCATAGCCGAAATGCTCTCTCTTTTTCTGTTGGTTTTTAGTTTAGAGTTATGAGGCTCGCTTTCGCTCACCGTTATGAATTTGCTATGCAAATGTTATGATATGATTGCCATACTAACTATAACTTGGCGAAGCCAATCATAACAATGCGAAGCATTTTATAACTCATAACTTGCCCGCACGGGCAATCATAGTTAAGCGTGAATACTCCGTTAAGAGTATCACGCTTATCGGTGGCTTTTGTGTTATGATTTTTTATGATTATTTCATCAGCAGCCATTCCTGAAGCGACTTGGCATCCTTTAAAAGCTCCTCCGTGCGTGCAAACACCAAGGGAGCAAGCTCACCCAGCTTTTTCTGCATCTTTGAAAAGCGCTTATAATCACGGGGCTTATCGCCATGCAGATCACTGCCCAGTGCCACAACACGGCCTTCCCTCATATAAGTGCGGAGCGCACCCGTACGCTTGAAAGGGCGAAAGGCATCGGCATTGACCTGGGCGAGGGCATCTGTTTTGGCAAGCAATCTTGCCACCTCGGCAGAGGGATAACGATCGATATGCGCCAAAACGGGAATCAGACCGCGTGCAGCCACACCGCGCACTGTATCAATCAGGTCATCGGACCAAGCCGTATACGGCATTTCCAGAAGAATCACCCGTGTGCCTGCAACAGTCAGCCTTTCAAGCTCCGGCATCTCATGAATACCGACGCAGACAAGCACCTCGGCACCGGGATAAACGGTAGGAAGCTCATCCAGGGGAAGCTTGCGCTGCATGGCACAAAGCGCCCCCTCTCTGCGGTCAATAAAGGAATCCACGCTATCATGGTTGGGATAAAAATGCGGTGTGGCAACAACGGCATCGGTGCCTGCCCTTTTCATGAGTAAAAGCTGCTGCTGCGACATGGCTGAATTCGAACAACCGTGATCGGTCCGCGGCAGAATATGGGCGTGAAAATCGATACGCATCACACCACCTCCTTTTTTATTATTTTAACACGCACGGAGAATTTTGTCAACCGGAAGGCGGATATTCCTCGGGGCGGGCTTTCTCTGTCAGGGGGCGGATAAATTTTAAAAACATATGGAAATCAACAGACAAATATGCTATACTGTAATCAGAAAATGCCACAGGTCATGGGAGCACCTATCCTGCGGCGGCAAGGAGGACGATATGGAATACAAGGAAAAGCTCCGTGCATTTGAGGCACCTGCCAGTGAGTTTCGTCCAATGTATTATTTTGACTTTCCCCCAATTGACGATGCCTCGCGCACCGAAAAAATCAAGGCAACGGTTGACACCTGCCTGCGCGCAGGCTGCGGCACACTGATTCCGCGCCTTTCACAAGGTACCAGGCTACCGGACATGGCCGCACTCGACGTGCTGCGCGACATGTATACCACACTGCTTGCCGCCGCACGCGAGGCGGATCTGAAGGTAGGCTTTTTTCTCGACCGCGTCTTTGAGGAAACCGTCATCGGCATGATGGACTATATCGGCGAAACGGCGTTGCACGCACGCACACTGGAATGCAAGGAATACTATTGCCGTACGGGCGAAGCACTTGACCGCCGCTTGCACGAGGACGCGCTCCTTTCCCTCGTCGCCTATTCCGAGGCCTATGGCGAGGTGATTGATCTGCGTCCCTTTGTAAAGGATGGCAGACTGCTCTTTACAGTGCCGCAGGGCAATTGGATGGTGCGTGAATATTATACGCCCACGGAGCCGGATTGCCGCCGAACGAACTATCTTTCTTACGAAGCCTCATACACCTACATCCGTACCGTGTTCGGCCTGTTTGCCGAGGTCTTTGCACCCTTTTTGGGCACTACACTAACCACGCTTGCCTATGCGGAAATCGGCTTTCACGGCATGAATCGCCGCGATTGGGACGCAAGCTTTAACAAAATTTTCATCGGACGCTACGGCTTTGACCCTGCCCCCTACTACCCCGCCCTATTTGGCTATATGGGCAAGGATACCCTCCATTACCGCACCATGATGATGACGGTGCGTGCCTCCATGCTGGAGCATGGTGTGCTGCGCGCGCTGAAGGACTTTGCCACCGTATCGGGACTTTCACTCTTTGGCACACTGACCGAGCCGAAGCTGACAGCCTGCTCCTTTACCGTAGGCGATGCGATGCTTGCAAGCATTCACGCACCCACGGCACTCTTTGACAAGGCCTATCTGTACGGTACCAACTCGGTCAAGATTATGGCCGGTACTGCCTACAATTTCGACCTTGCGCGTGTGGGCGGTGAATTTTTCCGCGATTATCTGCAATCTGACCGCGTCATCCTTTACAAGGATGCCATGAACGCCTTTGCAAGAGGTGTGAACGATGCGGCCTTCCATCTGCCCCATGCATTAACCGAAAACAGCGATTTCGGTGATTTTACCGCCCGTGTGCAGGCGATGCTGCGCGGCGGCAGACACGTCGCGGATATTGCACTGCTCTATCCCATCTATGACCTGCACAGCCACGTCACCCTCTACGACTCCCCCACCGACAGCTTTGAGTACCCCGAAACCGCCATCTCCACCAACTACATGACGCTGATTAACGCCATTTCCTTTTATGCGGGACACGACCTCACCGTCCTGCACCCGACCGTCATGAGCGAGCGCTGTCACACCGACGGCGGCGTGCTTTACCTTGATAACAAGGAAAACCGCGAGCAATTCCGCATTGTCGTACTGCCCGCTGCCGAAATCATCAGCCTTGCAAATCTCCGCCTTTTGAAAAAATTTTACGACGAGGGCGGCAAGATTCTTGCCACGGGTGTACTGCCCACAATGGCCTTTGAATACGATAAGGACGGCAAGAACGATGCCGAGGTCTGCCGCCTGGCACGCGAAATTTTTGGTGAGGAGGCCACCGACAAGCGCGTGATGCGCCGCTACTGCCACAACAAAAACGAGGCGGGTGGAGAGGCGATTTTCCTCTACTTCAACGCCACCGCAGTTACGGGCATTCACATGGTAAAAAGCTCAACCATCAACAGTGCCTTGAATACCTTTTCTATTCCCTTTGATATTTATATCCCCGGTATGCAGCGCTTTGAGGGCACGGGCGCGCTCAACGCGATTTATCCTGAATTCCATACCGTTGGTCTTGACCGCTCCTTCCCGGACGGCGGCATGGTCAACCACATTCACAAGGCAAGCGACGGGGGCGACGTTTTTTATTTCGCCAACACCTCCGACGTGGCCTATAACCACCACGTGCTCCTGCGTGGGGCACATACAGTCAGCGAATGTAATCCCCACACAGGTGCCGTTAGCAAGCCGAAAAGCAAGCTTATCTCCTATCTTGGCGAGGTTTATACCTATCTGCGTCTGAATTTGCCTGCACAGACATCGGTATTTTTCCTCACGACAGCGCGCGATACGATGGGAGAGGACATACAAACGGTTGATTCGATTACCCGTCTGGAAAGTGAGCACGCCAGTCTGATGAGTGAATTTTAACGGAAGAAGCTGCGATACCGGCAAGGCCATCTCCCCTGCCGTCCGCGGCGCACCGCAAAAAATCGCTGATTTTCTAAAGCACACCGCTACATCTTGCCAAAAACGAGGGAGTGTGCTATAATCTAAAAGGTTTAAAGTACAGTATATCAGAGGTGAAGGCTTATGGCATTTTCGGATTTTCACGTGCATACCACCTTTTCAGACGGCGACGGAACAGTTGATGCCTGTGTTGCGGCGGCGCGCAAAAGGGGGCTTCGTTCACTCGGTCTTTCCGACCACAGCTATACCCCATTCGACCTATCCTACTGCATCCAAAGCAAGGCGTGCGAAAAAGAATATGCAAGAACCGTGCGCGAGGCACAGAAAAAGGCGCATGACGAGCACGGCTTTCCCGTTTACCTCGGCATTGAGCTTGACTATGGCTCTCCCAAAAGCGGCTACGAGGAATTTGATTACATCATAGGCTCGGTACATTATATTTTCTGCGGTGACGAGATCTTCCCGATTGACAGCGGTCTTGACAAGCAGCAAGCAGGCATTGACAAATGCTTTGGCGGCAACCGGCTTGATTTTGCCAAGGCATACTTTACACAGGTTGTGGAACACGCAGAAAAAAACCGCCCCACCCTTATGGGACACCTTGACCTATTGACCAAATATAGCAGCATCGACGAGGAAAACGAAACATACCGGCGCGTCGTCCACGAGGCAATTGCAGAAATTGTCAAGCACGTCAGCGTCTTTGAAATCAGTGCAGGACCGATGATTAGAGGCTTAAAAGCCATGCCCTACCCCAATCCGCAGTTTCTCTCGGTCATTCGGGCATACGGCGGCAAGGTCATGCTCTCCTCAGATGCACACACGCCCGGTAAAATCGCAGATTATTTCCCCATGCTGCTCCATCTTGTAAAAGCCGCAGGCTTTCAGAAAATTTCCCGCTTTGAGGGCGGCAAATTGGTTGAGGATGCTATTGATTCGCTGCTGTAAGACAAAAGAAAACGCGCAAGCCGTATGGCTTGCGCGTTTTCTTCGTCAATCCTTGATATCGACGTTGACCTTCTTGCCTGCAGCACCCGCAGCCGCCTTCATGACAGAGCGAATTGCCTTGGCAATACGGCCGTGACGACCGATGACCATACCCATATCGTCAGCATGTACAGTCAGCGTCAGCGTGATTTCGTTGTTTTCCTCCTGCTCGGTCACCACCACATCATCGGGATGATCGACAATAGCGGCAGCGAGATCGATCAGGATCTCCTTGAGGCTCAACATTCTGCGCTCCCGCGTTTGTTAAGCAATCACGCCGGCCTTGGTCAGAAGGACCTTAACGGTTTCGGTAGGCTGTGCGCCGTTTGCCAGCCACTTCTTAGCAGCCTCTGCATCAACACCAAGCTCTTTGGACTTAGGGTTGTAGTGGCCGATTTCCTCGATGAAGCGACCGTCGCGAGGAGAGCGCTGGTCAGCAACAACGATGCGGTAGCAGGGGCTGTGAGTCTTGCCGGTACGGGTGAGTCTGATTTTAACCATGGTAAAAATCTCCTTTGTTTTTGTATATATTTTTATTGATAAGCTCCGTTAAAGCGGGAGTTTCATCTTGCCAAGGAGGCCGCGCTTGCCCCCGGGGGTGGACATTTGCTTCATCATCTTGCGGACAGTATCAAATTGCTTTAAAAGCTTATTGACCTCCTCAACCGAGGTGCCGCTGCCCTTTGCAATACGCATCTTGCGCGAGGCGTTGATGATTTCGGGCTTTTCACGCTCACGCATCGTCATCGATTTGATAATCGCCTCGGTGCGTGCAAGCTGCTTTTCATCAATCTTGGCGTCCTTGAGCGCCCCCTTGTTCATACCGGGCATCATGCCAAGCAGGCTTTCAATATTACCCATTTTTTTGATTTGAGCAAACTGTGCGAGGTAATCGTCGAGCGTAAAGGTTGCCGCACGGATTTTCTTTTCAAGTTCCGCCGCCTGCTTCTGGTCAAAGGCCTGCTCCGCCTTTTCAATCAAGGAAAGCACATCGCCCATGCCGAGAATACGGCTTGCCATGCGGTCAGGATAAAACGGCTCAATCGCATCAAGCTTTTCGCCAACACCGATAAACTTAATTGGCTTACCCGTCACGTGGCGGACAGAAAGTGCTGCACCACCGCGCGTATCACCATCAAGCTTGGTAAGAATCACGCCCGTGACGTCAAGCTGCTCATTGAAATGCTCGGCAACCGTGACGGCATCCTGACCAATCATCGCATCGATGGTCAGCAGAATTTCCGTAGGGTTGACTGCCTTGCGGATATCGCGCAGCTCTCCCATCAGGGCTTCATCGATATGCAGGCGTCCCGCGGTATCGATAAACACCATATCGTAGCCCTGCTTTTCAGCAAGCTTCAGGGCTTCCTTCGCAATCTTGACGGGCTTTTCCTTGTCGCCCGGCGCATAGACGGGAATATCAAGCTTTTCGCCGAGAATCTGCAGCTGCTTGATGGCGGCAGGACGGTAAACGTCACACGCAACCAGCAAGGGGCGCTTGCCCTGCTTTTTATACATACCCGCAAGCTTGCCTGCGTGCGTGGTCTTACCTGCACCCTGCAGACCAACCATCATCACGACTGTGGGTGGCTTGGGCGAAATGGTCAGCTTGGCCTGCGAGGGACCCATCAGCTTGATAAGCTCCTCGTTGACAATCTTGACAATCTGCTGTGCGGGGAGAAGGGATTCCATCACCTCAGTACCGACCGCACGCTCGGACACCATTTTGATAAAGTCCTTAACGACCTTAAAGTTTACATCCGCCTCAAGAAGCGCCAGCTTAATCTCGCGCATGCCTGCCTTGACGTCGGCCTCGGTAAGCTTACCCTTGTTGCGGAAAAATTTAAAGGCGTTATTCAATTTTTCGGTAAGATTCTGAAACATTTGACTGCCGCCTTTCCTTTTTATTTAGTATTGCCTGTCAGGTGCTCTGCCAACCGTCCTCGCCAAGAGCAGTTGCAACCAATCGCTCGGCCACACCGCGCGCCTCGCCTACAGCAAGCAGGGATAACAGCCGTTCTCCCATCTCACGCACGGCATTCCCGCGCGCCACGAGATGAAGATTCTCCTCATAAAAATAAAGCTCGCGTTCGGCCTTTTTTATGCTGTCGCGCACCCCCTGACGGGAAATGCCGACGTCATCCGCAATCTCTCCCAAGGAGAGATCCTGATTGTAATAAAGGTCAAGCACGCGCTGCTGTCGCTCACTCAAAAGCGCTGCATAGGCATCTATCAGATAGGAAAGCTGCAGGTTCTTCTCAAACATAGCAGCACCCCCTGTAAAGCAAAATACTTTACAGAGTATACCATACTTTTCCCCCCTTGTCAAGTGCTTTTTAAATTTTTTTCGCAAAACACCCCGATACCCCTATTCATAAGCAATTTATCAGGAACGCACGCGCCAACACTCCATTTTTCCAATCGCATCATTCGTTTTCCCACCAAAAGCCGAGCGAAAGCAGCATCTCACGCGGATTATCGGCATCGCTCAACAGCGCAAGCGCTTCTACCGATACCGAATCGGCACAATAAAGGCATATTGTATGTCGGCCGTTTGCCAGATAAGCCTCTCCTGCCCGTTGCCTGCTGCCGCAGATGTAACAGCGCGCCATATTTCCCCCCTTCCCCTTGACAAACAAGGTGCAATCTTTTATAATTCTATTATATTATAAAAATACACGGTTGTCGTTAACCGGGAAGGGGGAAAATATGGCCGTTATCAGCATATCGGATATTACAGTATCCTTCGGTACGCGTGTCGTGCTTGACCGCGTGGGCTTTTCGCTTGAGGAAGGTGACCATCTTGGCATTATTGGTGTAAACGGCTGTGGTAAAAGCACCCTTCTCAAGGTCATTACGGGCGAGCTTACGCCTGACGATGGCCAGGTCTTTATCGGGCGCGGCAAAAGCGTCGGTCTGCTCCGTCAGGACGATGCCTTTGAGGTTGACCTTACGGCAGGTGACAGTCCCCTCTCGCAGATGATTGCCGCCTTCCCCGAGCTGCTTGCGGCAGAGGCGGAGCTTGCCGAATTGGAGAGGGCGTTGCACACACGCGAAAATGAGGCAGGCAGTGCCGCATACGCATCGCTCACTGCCGCATACACCGAAAAAAACGCACGGTTTATTGAAAACGGCGGTCTGGAATTCCGCGGGCGTGCCGCATCCGTCCTGCAACGCATGGGCTTTGATGCGGAAATGGCCTCACGCCCGCTTTCCACCCTATCGGGCGGCCAGCGGACACGCCTGGCACTTGCCCGTCAGCTTGTAAGAGAGCCTGATATTCTCCTGCTTGACGAGCCTACGAACCACCTTGATATTGATACCCTCTACTGGCTTGAAAATTTTCTTTCCCAATATAAAAAATGCGTGCTTGTCATCTCACACGACCGCTATTTTCTTGACCGTGTAACAGGCAAAACGCTGGTTCTTGAGCACGCGCGTGCCACACTCTATCACGGTGGCTACACCGCCTCGGCGGAAAAGCGCCGCATTGACCGCGAGATTGCCGCACGCCATTACAAGAATCAACAACGCGAAATTGCCAGACAAGAGGCATATATCGCGCAGCAACGCGCCTGGAACCGCGAAAGAAATATCATTGCCGCAGAATCCCGTCTGAAGCTGCTTTCCAAGATGGAGCGCGTGGAGCGCCCGCAGGACGCCCCCCGTGCCATCCGCATGAGCTTTAAAGAGGCAGGAGAAAGCGGAAACGAGGTGCTTTGGGCGCGTGGTCTGTCCATGGCCTTTGGCACAACCCGCCTGTTTCATGATATAAGCTTTTTGGTAAAGAAAAAGGAACGGGTGTTCATTACGGGCCCGAACGGGTGTGGAAAATCTACACTTTTAAAAATTATTCTGGGCCGCCTCAAGCCCAATCAAGGGCGCGTGGAAATGGGCTATAATGTAGAAATCGGCTACTACGATCAGGAAAATCAGAACCTGACGCCCGAAAACACTGTGCTTGACGAGCTGTGGAATGCCTACCCGAATCTGACCGAAACAGACGTCAGAAGCGCGCTTGCCCTTTTCCGCTTTGTCGGCGATGATGTTTTCCGTACCGTTGCCGTGCTTTCAGGCGGTGAACGCGCAAGGCTTACGCTTGCCAAGCTGATGCTCTCCCACGTCAATCTCCTCGTGCTTGACGAGCCGACCAACCATCTTGACATCGACTCACGCGAGGCACTTGAGGAAGCGCTTGCCGCATTTGACGGCACGGTGCTTGCCGTTTCGCACGACCGCTACTTTATGGATAAGCTTGCCACGCGTATACTGGGGCTTTGCCCCCATACCGGTGACGGCGACCTGCTTGACCTGACAGTAACCCGCGAGGGGCAAGGATACAGTGAGTATCTGGCTTTCCGCGAGAGCCGTGCCGCACATACAGCGGACGAGCCCACCAAGGCAGCAGCACCGATAAGCGCAGGCAAGGCAGATTACCTTGCGCGCAAGCAAAGCGCCGCAGAGGAGCGCAAGGCAAGGGCACGCACCGAGCGTCTTCGCAAGGAAGCTGAAGCACTGGAAAGCGAGCTTGCCGCCATTGACGAGGAATTATTCGGCTCTGCCTCCTCCGACTACACGCGCGCCGCAGAATTGGATGCGAGAAAAACAGCAGCAGAGGAAAGACTGCTTGAAATTTACGAGGAAATCGGCGTGTAAGTGCCCTTTCCACACAATACGGGCCCTGCAATAGCCCGGTGTGCGGATACAGAAAACCCCCACAGGACAGGACCAAGCGCGCCTCCCCGTGGGGGTTTATTTCTCATATGAATTATGCCTGCAGACAGGTGTAAATCAAATTACGCAGATGCGGATGGAGCATCTGATAGCCATAGGTGAAATGACGGATATTCATACCAAGCATCGCTGACACGCGGTTGACAGGATCGATCAGGCAGAAACAATTGGCCGCGCCATCCCAGCCAAATTCGCCCTTGGGCGCAAGTGAAAGCGAGGAGGCGGGATCGATATGCAGGCGGCCGCAAAGCCCCCAGCTGTACCCGAAAAAGCGCGTTGGCCATCTCACCTGCATGCCCACCTTGCCGCCGGGGGATAAAATATCCGTCGTGCTGATTTGCCTGATGGTTTCAGGCTTTAACAGCACATACCCCTCCTCGCTCTTGCCGTTAGCAATGGCAGCAAGAAATTTGCTGTATGTCGCAACGGTTGAAAAAAGTCCAGCACCGCCGCTTTCGTAATTGGGCGAAAGAATATACTCGTTGATGCCCGAGCAGGTCGTCAGCACACGTGTCGTTACGTCATAGTCATACATCTGGGTAAAGCGCGCCTTCTGCTCCTCCGTCGGAACAAAGCCAATGTCAGTCAGCCCAAGCGGCTTGATGATAATTTCCGAAAGATACGCACTAAAGGACATACCTGCCACCACCTCAATCACTGCGGCCAGCACGTCGTGACAAAGACTATACACATAAAACGTGCCCGGCTCAAAGAGAAGGGGCTTTTCCGCCATCGCAGCCACAATCTCACGCGTATTGCCGCCTGCCGCAGCTGCGGCACGGATAGCAGGCACATCCAGGTCATAATCCAGACCGCCCATCATGCCAAAAAGATGCGCCACCGTCAGCACCTCACGTGCATCGCGCACCTCGCCCGTTTCCTTATCCTTCACCTTCAGCCTTGCATATTCGGGCAGATAACGACTGACGGGATCCGTAAGCGCAAGCTTACCCTCCTCCACAAGGCGCATGGCAGCAATACAGGTCATTACCTTGGTGCAGGAAAAAATCCAACGGAGATCAGACTTTGACGAGGGCCTGGTTTTTGCAGCATCGGCATAGCCCAACGCCCGATGGTACACGGTTTCTCCGTCCTTGGTAATCGCAAGCTCTAGGGCAGGCACGTCACGTGCCGTCATCTCCTCTAAAAAAATATCCAATGCATGAAAGTTCATCTTATCACCCTCCATTATTATCATACAACGCAATTATATTACATCCCACCCTAAAAGTCAAGGAAGACAAATTAAAAAAAGCCGCACCCGCGGCTTTTTTAATACCTTGAAAACAGAAATGCCGAAATAATCAATCTTCTTCTACAATATTCCCAATATTTCCGTTCGTCATCATCCGATCTCAAAATCTCCATATTAATGTATCTCAGCTCCCGTTTGAAGGTGGGATATTTGAGCAAAAACACAATCAAATCAATCCACACCGCCAAGCCAAGCAGTATACCCACAAATAGCAACAGCTTCATATTTCTTCTCCTTCAAAGCGTTGCGTCAATTATACACAATTCTACACCTTTTGTCAAGCATTAATATCATAAATGGTAATTATAATTGCAGTGAAATTATGTACAATAATAAAAAAAGGGGGTACGTATATATGATTTACAGGATTTCGGATCGTATCAAATATTTAAGGGATAAGGCAGGCTTGAAGCAAATAGACCTGGCAAAGCGCCTTGGCATTTCACGTAGCGCTGTCAATTCCTGGGAAATGTCACTTTCGCTTCCTTCTATCGCAAATGTAATCGCCCTTGCAAAAATCTTTCACGTTTCTGCAGACTACCTGCTTTCTCTCACCAATGACATCAACGTAGATATCTCCCCACTTTCCGACGAGGAACGCGCATTGGTGATACGTCTTGTGGACTGCTTGACCAAAAAACGAACGACATCATAAAAAGCCGCACACCGTGCGGCTTTTTTGTTACAAAACGGTTTTGGTGGCAACTACGTCAGTCCCGAATACATCGGCAAGGATAACCGTACCCGCCTCAATGGGGGCATTCACGACAGTTGCACGGATTTTCTTCATCACCTCAGCAATATGCTCCTTTGGAACGGGTGCTGCGGTTTTCACGCTGACCATCATATCCTCGCGATTGGAAACACGCACGGTAGAGGTTACGGTACGCATCGGGTGCGTACATTCAGCAATCGCATACTGCTGACCTCTTGGACAGGCATTACCCGTCGCGGTAAGCGCATCTCCCTCCCCCGACACGTGCAACGCACAGCCACGGGGGCAAATAATACAAGTCAAATTTCTTTCCATCAAAGCACCTCCAGCGAAACGGTAATCGGCTCTGTTACCGTTTTCAGCTTCTCGCCCTTTACCGTAAGCCTTTCCATCTCACCCGGAACGACCTTCAGGCGTTGGGCTGTAGCAAGCACCTGCTCCCCCGACTTTACAGTCAGGCGCACGCGGCCAAGCGGCTCACTCACACGCATAAACAGTGCAAGCTCCGTATCCGTCGCGGTATGCACGCGCTGGGGAATCACATAGCGCACACCCTCGCCTGCTTTCGTTTCCACTGTTCCACCCGCAAGGCTGCCATTTCTGACAAAATCGGCTGCACCGATGCCTGCGATCTCAGCCTCATCTGAAACGTAATCAACAAGATCATGCACCTGCAACACGTTGCCGCAGGCGAAAATACCCGCCACAGCAGTTTGGCGATTCTCATCCACCGATGCGCCCGACGTCACGGGATCAATGGGAATACCTGCGCCGCGCGTCAGCTCATTTTCGGGAATCAGACCACAGGAAAGCAGGAGCGTATCACAGGGAATGTAACGCTTGGTTTCCTCCCTTATCCGCCGTTTTTCGTCAACCTCGGCAATCGTAACACCCGTAACACGCTCCTTGCCGTGAATCTCGGCCACGGTGGTGGAGAGATATAGCGGAATATCATAATCCTCAAGACACTGTACGATATTACGTGTCAGACCGCCCGAATAGGGCATAATCTCGCAAACCGCCTCTACCCTGGCACCCTCAAGGGACAACCGACGTGCCATAATCAGACCAATATCCCCAGAGCCGAGAATCACCGCACGGCGACCGACCATATAGCCATCACAGTTCATAAGCTTTTGCGCTGTACCTGCGCTATACACGCCCGCGGGACGGGTGCCGCTGATGTTCAGCGCACCGCGGCTGCGCTCACGGCAGCCCATGGCAAGCACCACGGCCCCTGCCCTGATTTTCAGGACACCCTTCCGATTTCTCGCGGTGATAACACGGTCGGGGGAAATCGCAGTAACAGTGGTTTCCAACAGCACCCTGATGCCGCGCTTTTCCACCTCACTGCGATACACGTCTGCATATTCGGGCCCTGTCAGCTCACACCCAAGCTTATGCAGGCCAAAGCCGTTATGAATACATTGACGAAGAATTCCTCCCAAGCTGTCCTCGCGGTCAAGAATCACGACGTCGGTAACACCCGCATCATAGGCGGCAACTGCAGCCGCCATGCCCGCAGGGCCGCCGCCTATCACAACAATATCATGTGCGACCATTGCTATACCCTCCCTACAGCCTTTCAAGCAGTTGATAGGAGCCTTCTCCCTTTTTGGTAACACGCTCCATCGGCACACCTGTTTCCTCTGCAATCAGGCGCATCACGTAGGGCATACAAAAGCCGCCCTGACATCTGCCCATTCCCGACCGCGTGCGGCGCTTCACACCATCCAGATCACGTGCAGGGGGATTGCGGCGAATAGCATCGCGTATCTCACCCTCGGAAACGGTTTCACAACGGCAGACAATTTTTCCGTATGCAGGGTGTGCCTTGATATAGGCATCCTTTTCGTCATCACTCATTTCACGGAAGATATAGGAGCTTTCGCGGTAGGGGTTAAAGTCAGCTTTTTCCACAGTGTGCAGCCCCATCGCACGCAAAAGCTCAATAGCATAATCGGCAATTGCCACGCAGGCAGTCAGGCCGGGAGAATCAATGCCCGCCACGTGAAGCATACCCTTGACGCTCCGTGCAGGCTCAATGATAAAATCGCCGCCCTTTTCCGAGGCACGCACACCCGAAAAGCCGGTAATCACGTGGCGGACGTTCACCGATGGCACGCTTTTGGCGGCCAGACGGGCAACCGTATCAAGCCCCTCTTGTGTCGTTTCGGTACAATCAGGTGCCTCCACCCGAACAGCCGTTGGCCCTATCAGCAGATTCCCATCAACCGTGGGGGTAACCAAAACGCCCTTGCCGCTTGGCCCCGGCACCTGAAAGATAGTATGCGATACGCGCGCACCCTCATTTTTATCAAGCAGCATATATTCACCCGCACGGGGAATGACGGTAAAGAAATCGTCACCCACCATCGCCGCAATACGGTCAGCATATGCGCCGGCGCAATTCACCACGTAAGCAGCCTCCACGCTCTCGCCGTTTTCTGTGCTTACAGTAAAGCCCTTATCGGTTTTCCTGATTGTGGAAACTGCAAAATTCACCTTAAGCGCCACGCCGTTATCCATCGCATTACCGATGGCGGCAACGGTCAGCTCATAGGGACAGATAATCCCCGCATTGGTAACGTGCAACACCATCGAAACCTGCTCTGAAAGCGCAGGCTCCAGTGCTCTTGCCTCATCACCCGTCAGAATTTCAAGCCCCCTGACACCGTTTGCAAGACCGCGCTCATAAAGCTTGCGAACCGCCGCCTCCTCCGCAGGCGTGCCGAAGGCACAAATCAAGGAGCCGTTTTTACGGTAGGACGCGTGCAGCTCATCGGCAACGTGATAAAGCCTCTCTACACCCGTGACGTTCAGCCTTGCCTTCAGGGTGCCGGGGGTAGGATCATAGCCACCGTGCACGATGCCGCTGTTTGCCTTGGTTGCCCCCACTGCAACATCATTTTCCTTTTCAAGCAGGCAAACTGACAGCCGATAACGCGAAAGCTGTCTTGCTAGCATACCGCCAATGACACCGCCGCCGATAATTGCAACATCAAACATCTTAAATCCCTCTCAAAACGGTTTATTCAAATTTCAAGCTTAATCAGAATAACGCAAAAAAGATGCATAGGTACACCTGTTGAAAAGGGGTATACGCCTGCATCTCCAAAGCTACAAAGTCCCACAGCCTCTACATTATATATCAGTAGTTTTGGCTTGTCAAGTCACTTTCAACAAAGAAAAAACTTCCCAAAAACGGGAAGCTTTCTCTTATCAGACAAGAATCGGATGGCTCCATGCGGTACCGCCTGCAGCATCGGTTACAGCGACGCGCACGAAGCGCTCGTAATCACAAATCTTATAGGAAGCGTGTGTCATTCCCTCTCCCTCTATCACGCGACCTGCGGTTATCACGTTGTTGGTGAAAAATTCCACACGTGAAACGGGGGTGCAGGAAACAATTATCTCATTCTCCTCACGACGCACGTGAATTTCTGGCCCCGTAGATGCATAAAAGTGACCTGCACGAATGGCCTCCCGCAGCACCGCAGGCTCGGTGCTATCAGCCTCTACCATAATAAATGCCGTGGGGGCAATCGTATGACGCCCCTGCATACGGTGAAAATCATCTGCGGCAAAAATGGGCAGATACAGCCCTGCGGTAGCGTAAAGATCCACCAGCACCGAGGCGTCCGCACGCCCCGTCCATTTGGATACGGTATTGAAAATCTCAACGCCGTCAAGGCCTTTCAGCTTCGTCACCATATCAGGCACATTCAACGACCAGGCAGGATGTGCCAGCACGGCAAGTCCCCCTGCGGCATGAATAGCGTCAATGATGCCCTGCGCGGTTGCCCCCTCGCGGGCAAGCGTCGGCTCACGCTCTGCCAAAAGGCATAAAATATGAAAAACGCCCTCACTCGCATCACGGTAACCGACGTGATACTCACAGCCACCAAGAGAGCGAATACCGTCAAAATTTTCTGCGTAGCTGTATACCCAATGGTCGGTCACGGCAACGGCATCATAACCGTACTGACGGTACAGTGCCGCCATCTCAGTGGGAGAAAGCGCACCGTCCGAGCGTGTGGTGTGCTGATGCACGCCCAGCTTCACACGCGTTTTACCAAAAATATCCGTATACAATAGTCCACCGCCTTTTCTCGGAATTGATTTTATTATAACGAATTTTCGGCCAAAGTCAAGCAAAACAGCCAAACTCTTTACTTTTTTTATAATATTTGCTATAATAATGATAACACCTGTGAAAAGGAGCCTTTTATGCAAATCAAACGGATAACGGTCATCGGCTGCGGCCGTTGGGGCAGCTTTATTGCAAAGCACCTCTCCGACCTCGGCTTTACGGTTACGCTATACGGGCGTGCCACCTCCCAAAAAATGGTGGCCCTCTTACAAAATCAGGGAAGCGCGTTGATGAAGCTACCCGATGACATCACGCTTTGCTGCGACCTGAAGGTAGCCTTACAGAATACAGACCTTACTGTGATCTCCATCGGCGCACAGGGCCTGCGTACATTGGCAGGAGAAATGCGCGCGGCGGGATTTTCGGGCGGCACCGTGCTGCTTTGCATGAAGGGGCTTGAAATCGGCACGGGTAAGCGCCTTTCCACGGTTATCAGGGAAGAGCTTGGCGAGCATATCAGCGTGGCCGTCTGGCTTGGCCCCGGACACGTGCAGGATTTTTGTCGGGGTATCCCCAACTGCATGGTGATTGACAGCGATAATGCAGAAGTCAAGCAGCTGTTGGTGAGCACACTGGCAAGCCCCCTCATTCGCTTTTATTACGGACAGGACCTGATTGGCAATGAAATCGGTGCTGCCGCCAAAAACGTAATCGGTATTGCCGCAGGCATGCTTGACGGGCTGGGCCTTTCCCCCCTGAAGGGCGCGTTGATGTCCCGTGGCACACGCGAAATTGCAAGGCTGATTGAGGCACTTGGCGGCTGTGGGCTTTCTGCCTACGGGCTTTGCCATCTGGGCGACTACGAGGCAACGGTTTTTTCACCCCACAGTCACAACCGCGGCTTTGGCGAGGCGTTTGTCAAGGGGCAGCCCTTTACTGATCTTGCCGAGGGCTACTACACTGTGCAGGCGCTGGTCACGCTGGCTGACGCAACAGGCGTTGACCTGCCCATTTGCCGTACCGTGCAGGCAGTTCTTTACCAAAACGCGTCGGCAAGAGAAGCGCTTTCCGCCCTCTTTGCACGCAGCCTGAAAAACGAATTTTAACAAAAGGCGGTAGCTGTACAGCTACCGCCTTTTACGCACCGTCATGCTATAACGCAGTGCTGACAGAGGGGACGGAATTGCCGCCCCCTCCTTTTTATTTACTTCTCATAAACGACTGTGCGTACCCATTTCCCCTCATAGAAATGATAGTCAACGCGGCAGATCTTCCCCTTTTTCTGCAGGAGAGCCGCATCACTTTCTACAATCGGATAATAGCCGTTTGCCGCGGCAAAGGCGGCATCACTTTCAATCAACGCGGCAAAACCGGAAATCATTCTGCCGTCAGCACTGATGCCGTTTCGCGGCGGCGAAACAGGAACACCGTTTTCAATCCGATATCGCTTCATCATATTCCTCCTCAAAAATCAATCTCGAGCCTAAATTATTTGTTTCATTGGCCTGCTTCTGACCGAATATTTCCATCGCGGTATAATTGGTTCCTGCTTCGGCAGTACAACTGCCACCCACACCAATCACGCACCAGATGCTTCTGTCCGAATCGCTGTAATTCTTGGAAATGCGCGATGCATAATATCGGTCAGCGGCAGTATCATCAAAGGATACGGGGCACATAAAATCTCCATTATTAATGACAGTCATGCCCTTAATAAAGCTCTCCTCCCCCGAAAAGGGCGAGATGGCATCCCCGATGGGAACCTGCCCTATTCCGGTATTCAGAATCAGGTTGTATCCTCCCTCTGTATGACAAAGCTGCCATTTTTTATCAGCATCCACCCTCATCACAAAATCCCAGAGCACGCTCGACACATTCCCCCACGGATTTTCCTTACCGCGCCATACAATCGGCGCCATAGAGTCGTTGCTTGCGCGCCCCGACGAGGCGTTGGTGACGGCTGAAATTGCCACTCCCGTCTTTTCCCTTTCATAGGTAAATTTCCACTCATAGGTGGTCGAAAAGAGCTTTGGCAAATCAAGATTCTCACAAACAATCCGATACCCTGCACCCTCCTCGGGAATCACCTCGGCAACAGTATATACGCCTGCTTTTTTAAATACATCTGTAGTGATATCCCTTCCATACACGGTGATTTTTTCACCCTGCTTGAGCATCGGCTCCTCACTGCAGTAAAGCCCCTGCGGATAATCCCCATTTTCCATGGAAACATCGACAAGCGGAACGCCGTTTGAGCAGTAGCCGTGCATCACGCTCTGCAAATCACACGTG
Organism: Eubacteriales bacterium; assembly: GCA_045656925.1. Classification (GTDB taxonomy): domain Bacteria; phylum Bacillota; class Clostridia; order Oscillospirales; family CAG-272; genus Firm-07. The sequence goes on from JAZOSC010000030.1 coordinate 26,937, forward strand.
GCGAATTCCACCAGCAGCAGCAGATAATCGCAAAACCAATCAGCACCGCTTTCGCAATGCACACGGGATGGGTGCGACACCAGCTTATACTGCAGTGAGCTGAGCGATGACACATACGGCAGCAGTCCCGCACGGGAGTGCAATTTTTGGTCGTCGGGGCCCAATACAGTTTCAAAGGCGGGGCGATAAACAGGGGTTTTACCATCACGGAAAATCGGCGCCAGGCTATAGCCCTGAAGCGGTCTGTCCGTAACCGATACCCGGCAAAGCGCGCCCGTATCAGACAGCTCCAGACGATACCAGAAGGGTGTGCAGCGATAAATAACCTCTCTGTTTGCTTCGGTGGGAGAAAGCGTAAAGCCCTCCTCACCGCGCTCCACGAAATCAACCCAACGGCGCTTCTCCTCATTCCACGTCGCATTGAATATGGGACGCTGAAATATCGAAACCCCGTCAAAATCATTCCGCACCTTTGCGTCACCTACCGCGACCTCTGCCACCATGCCATATGCAAGATCTGCACGCTCTCCAACGGGTGAAAGAGAATCGGGATCAAAAACAACCGTCCAGGCGCGAAAGGGCTCTATTCCCTCACAAAACGCTGCTTGCCTGATACGCTTTCTCATACCGCATCCCCCACATTGCCATACTGAACAACGCCGATATGCCACTTACCTGTCACAACCGAGAAGGTACAGATGATATCAAAATCCTCCGTCATGATATCAGGCAAGGTGGAGCCGACAAAGGAATACCCGTCCTTTTCTCCCCAATCAATCGGCACAGGGCCGCATTCGCGCACAGGGGCGTGACACGTGATGACAACCCAGTTATCCTGGTCACGGGATACGGGCGGAGGGAGCACCAGCTGTATGGGGCGCCAACCCTCACTTGTCACATACAGGGAATTGTTCAGGTCAAGTGCATAATGACGTCTGCTTTCGGGAAGCAGTGCAAAGCCGCCCTCGGACTGAATGGGCTTCAGCGTAAACATTCTTTCCTGCTGAATGATTTCAGCAGTCACGCTGCCGCCACCCTCATCGTCGCCCGGCAGCGTTTCGTCAGGCAGCACCGAGGCCATCACCTCAATTCCAAAGGGTGGTGTGGTCAGCTTGCCGCCTTTTTCATCGAAAATTGATACGTCGCAGGTCAGTACACCCTCATTACGCAGCATCCATGCATTGATGGGCAGCGTCACACTGCCGTCTGCATGAACCTCGCCCGCAAACACCGCTGTTTCCCCACTTGAGCTTTTGACGTTCAAAACAACGGTAGAGCTTTCCTCCACACGCAGCAGCTCGCCGTAAGAAAGCAACCGCAATAAAATATTGCGGCAACAGCTATCGCCCTGTCTTGCCACGATAGATTGCGTCAACTCTCGCTCCGACACATCAAGCACCATTTTTGTTACACATTGTGCCATAAATTCTTAAATTCCTCCTTTTTTAACGGAGAGCGCCTCCCGGTTGTCACATAGACAAAGCCCCCTCACTACAGCTATTGTAGCAGACCGGAGCGCATTTGTCGTTAACTGCAATCGAAATTTTTCAGGCACAAAAAAAGCAGAACAAGACCTGCGTCTTATTCTGCTTTGCAATATAGCTTCACGCTTCACCAAAGATACGGTAACGCACAGGGCGCAGCGCAGCATAAAGAAGTGTACCGAACAGGCAGACGGAAAGTGCCTCTCCCACGCCAACCGTCAGGAACAAAAAGGGCAAGGACTCCGCAACATCTACATAAGCATAGCGGATAACAAAGGGAATAATCAGGGTATTGGCCAGCACGGGCGGCAGCATGGCAAGGGGTACTGCGCGGCGTAAAAACCTCGTACCCACGGCGCCCAGAAGCGTGGCCAGCGTACCGAAAACGATATCGGGCAGAGCGGCTCCCGTCAGAAGATTGGCCGCCAGGCAGCCTACGGTAACACCGGGCACAGCCGCTGCGGTAAAAATCGGCAGTATACAAAGCGCCTCGGAAATTCTTAACTGTATGGCACCCATACCCGAAAGACCGAAAAGGGCGGAAATCCAGGTAAAGACAACGTAAAGTGCGGCAATAATGCCGGCACGGGTCAGGTAGGCGACACGGCGCCCGTTGATTTGGTTTTGCATATTCTTTTCTCCCTAGTTTTGTTTTTTTACCGCGACGATAACCGATCGCGGCTTGGTGAGGATGGTTTCGAACTCACCGTAATTTATGTAGAAAGCCCTAAAGCCGCAAGCGACTCTGTAACCTCTGCATACATATAAAGTGACCCCAGCGAAAAGAGGGGAATCCCCGTTGTCCGTGCGGCAGCTACGGCAGCGGCTACGGCGGCGGTGGGCGTGTCAAAGGCGTGTGCGGTAATTCCCCGCGCAGCCCAAGCGGCGGCAAGCGCGGGGGCTGCAAGCGCACGCGGATTATCGGGTGTCAGCGTAAAAACGGTATCAACAAGCGGAGCATGCGCCTCTATCATACCGTAATAATCCTTATCCGCCATCACGGCATTTAAAAGAAGCACCTTACCGTCGGGAAAATACTGCCTGATAGCACCCACCGCCGCAGCAACTCCCTCGGGATTGTGCGCGCCATCCGCAATAATTAACGGGCTTTCGCAAAGCTTTTCAAAGCGACCGCGCCAGCAAACAGTACGAAGCCCCCTTCGGATGGCCGCCTCGTCCACGGAAATGCCGCGTGTGACAAGCGCACCGAAAAGCGCCAAAACAGTCGCCAGGTTCTGCGGCTGATACGTGCCAAGCAGCGAAAGCTCCAGCGCATGATAAGGCCCCCACGAGCAAACGGTGCAGTCAAGCCCATAGCGATGCACCGTCATCGGCGTATCCTCGGCTGCGATAAAGGGCACGCCTGCGACAGCAGCCGCACCTGCAATGACACGTCTGGCAACGGGATCGTGTCCCCCCCAGATCATCGGGGCTTCCTTCTTGATAATTCCCGCCTTTTCGGCGGCAATTTGTGCCACGGTATCGCCAAGATATTCCGTGTGGTCCAATGCGATGCCCGTAATAACAGTGGCAAGCGGATTTTCAATGACGTTGGTGGAATCAAGTCTGCCGCCCATGCCCGTTTCGAGCACGACCACTTCACACGCCATTTCGGCAAAATAGAGCAGCCCGATAGCGGTAATCAGCTCAAACTCAGTGGGGGCATCTGCCATGCTGTCGGCAAAGGGCCGCACCCGTGCCGTAAATGTGGCAAGCGCGTCGTCAGAAATCGGCTCGCCGCACAGTGCAATGCGTTCATTGAAGCTTTTGATATAGGGCGACACGAAAAGCCCCGTTCGGTAGCCTGCCGCACGCAAAATAGCCTCCGTCATTGCCGAGGTTGAGCCCTTGCCGTTCGTACCCGCAATATGAATAAAGCGCAGCCTTTTCTGCGGATTGCCGAGCAAGTCAAGCAGCTCTGTAATTCGCGACAGGCCGGGGCGGCTGCCCTTCCACGCGACCGAATGAATATATGACAATGCTTCCCTGTAGGTCATTTCTGCCGTATCCTTTCCGTCAGTATGTGCAGCTGGCGACTGCGGAAGAGCAGGTATAACAGATAGCTCTCCGCCGCAATAACCAGCATATAGACGGGCAGCCGCAGCAAAAGCACCGCCCAGCCAAACCCGAAATAGATACGAAGCGCCAACGTTTTTAAAATCACGGAGCCGATCAGGTGCGACGCAAGCTCGATGACAAGTGCCGAAATATACCGTCTGCCACGGAACACGTAGCCGCCAAAAAAGCCCGCTGTAAGTCCCACGGAAATCGAGCCGACCAGAATCAGCGGATTAGGTGCTTGCCCCGCAAGCAGGCAGCTGCAAAGATCAGCCACCACAGCGATCATCGCACCCGCGAAGGGGCCGAAGGACACGCTGCCAAAGATGATGGGCAGATTTTCAAAGGTCACGCGCAAGGGGCTGGGACCAAACAGCAGCTTGGCAAGGCAGGCCAGAATCACGCTCATAGCGGCAAGCATGGCCGCAAAGCAGAGCACGCGCAGATTGCCAAATACCGTAACGTCACGGACAAGCGCGTGTCGCGCGTCGGTCACACCGCAGTGCTTTTTCTTGTGCATAAAAAATACCCCCTTCCCCGAAATCATTCGAAAATAGGAGGTGCAGGCGCACATTTTTTCAAACGAAGCGGGATGCAGATATATGGCCGCGGGTATCCCCTTCGTCCGATCGGCAACTCCCCGTCCCATCGGCACTTAACGCCATATTTCTTACTCTTCTAAATTTTACATTACACATTATAATATGCCCCCCAAAAAAAGTCAAGGGATTTTATTAAAATATTGACTTTGCAGGCAAACTGTGCTAAACTGAGCTTGATAAACGCAACAACGAGGTACCGCTATGATTCTTGAAACAATTAAGCTTGATGATGTTACAAACGCGACGCTGACGCCCATCTGTATCAGCACCACGGAGGAGCTTGTGATATCCCCCCGTCGTGCCGTGATCGTCTGCCCGGGTGGTGGCTACCGTTTCCTTTCCGACCGTGAGGCAGAACCGATTGCCTTACAGTTTCTTGCCGCAGGCTTTGCCACCTTTATTCTGCGCTACGGCGTCGGCGCGCATGCCGCCAATTACCGTCCCTTGAAAACAGCCGCACGCGCGATCCGCTACGTGCGCGAGCACGCAGAGGAATACAACGTGGACCCGAGCTACGTCTTCATCTGTGGCTTTTCCGCAGGCGGCCACCTTGCCGCTTCCTCAGGTGTTTTGTGGCAGCACCCCGTGCTTGATGAGGTGCTGGAGGGCGCACCGCGCGATATTGCACGCCCCACAGGTATGATTTTATCCTATCCCGTCATTACCGCAGGCCCCCTCGCCCACCAGGGCTCTGTCAACAACCTCTGCGGAAAGATCAATCCTCCCGACGAGGAACGCTACCCCTTCTCTCTTGAAAAGCATGTGACAAAGGACACACCCCCCGCCTTCCTCTGGCACACCTTTAGCGATACCACCGTGCCTGTACAGAACAGCCTGATGATGGCAGAGGCAATGACTGCGGCAGGCGTACCCTTTGAAATGCACATCTGGCCCGCAGGCCCACACGCCGCCGCGCTTTGCAATGAGCTGACCGCATGCGGCCAGAGCAGGCACCTCCTGCCCGATGCTGCAGAGTGGGTATCGCTTGCCATCCGCTGGGCGCGCACTCTGGCGTAAACACAATAAAAAAAGCCCCACGTGGGGCTTGTTTTATTGATTATTCTTCCGTAATCAAGCCATAATTACCGTCTTTTCTGCGATAAACAACAGCGGGCTTATCGGTATCGGCATCGCGGAACACAAAAAACTGATGCTCAAGAAGATTCATCTGCAGGATTGCCTCCTCAACCGACATGGGCTTGACGGGAATATACTTGGTGCGGATCTGAAACTCGCCCTCCTCCTCCTCGTCTACATCACCCGGGTGAGGATCAAAGGCTCCCGAACGCAACCTTTTTTCAAGACGCGTTTTATTCTTTCTCATCTGCCGTTCAAGCGATTCAAGCGCGCGGTCAATCGCGGTCTGGAAGCTATCAGCCCCCTCCTCCGAACGGAAGATGGTGCCACCGTAATATATTGTAATTTCAACACACTGCAGATCGTGTCGGCAGGAATAGGAAACGGTTGCCTCGGCATCGTCGCCAAAGAAACGGTCAAATTTGGCCAGCTTCTTTTCTGTCAGCTCCTTCAAGGAGGCGCGTACGGTCATCTGCTTGCCGCTGATGGTAATTTTCATGCATGCTTCCGCCTTTCTGTAACCGGGGGAGGAAATAGAGCTTCACCTCTCTTGGTACACCTCTATTATAGCACGACATTTGTGAAAAATAAATAGGTTTTTTAAAAAAAGTTATATTTTTTTGTGAAAAATTGCAACTTTTTCCCCGTTATTCGGGGGAAGCTGTCATTTCCGCATCATCTTCGCCCGTAGCAGTATCATTCCTTTTATCCTCAGGCTCGATGTAAAACATATCAAAGTACTTTCCCTGCTCATGCTTCGCAAGATAAAGACAAAGCGCACAAAGTAAACAGGCAAGCACCAGCGATACGGTCAGCACAGGATCAAAGCCAAGCGTGATAAAGCCACCGCCCGGATGGCGATTTGACACGGCGCTGAAGTAAAGCGGAAAGAGCGCAGGCACCAGCAAAAGAAGATTCGAAAAAAGGAGCGACACGCGGCCGCGGAAAAGCGCACGGAATAAAATTTTAGCAGCGCGGCGTTCCTCCCTGCTCCCGTGCTTGCCTGTTGCCACAAAATAGGTATAAATCCCAATAACGGCCAAAATCAATGCAGCCAATGTGGCAAGAATGGCCACCCCTGCCCCCACCAGAAGCAAAATATAGTAGCCACGTGCAGCACCCACCGCGCTCCCTGTAAGCAGTGCCTGTCTGCCCTGCTTTACGGTATTAAACAAAAGCTGCCAGAGCGATAAGCGTCCCGCAAGGCCCGCGCGGATATTATAAAAGAAGCCAAGCACACCGAGCAGTGCTGCCCACAGCAACGGGAAAAGATAACGCAGGGTGCAAAGAGCGTACATGCGATTTTCCCCGTCCGAAAGCCATA
>JAZOSC010000031.1:0-14485 GCA_045656925.1 Eubacteriales bacterium
AAGTGCGATGATCCCGATTACAGCCTTGAAAAATCCTTCTACGAGCTGCACGATAAGTTCGGCACCACGGTCTGTCCCGTATTTGTGCCCTGCCGTGTCGGCTCCGAGATGGCGATGATTGACCTGATCTCCAACAAGGCCTATACCTATGATAATTCGGGCAAGCGCACCGAAATTCCCATGTCCGAGGAGATGAAGGAAACCGTCAACCGCTATAAGGACGCGCTCAATGAGGCGGTTGCCTCTACCAGCGATGAGCTGATGGAGAAATATTTTGCAGGTGAGGAGATCACCCGTGAGGAGGCGGCTCTCGCACTGCACGAGGGCATTATTGCAGGCACCATCACCCCCGTTTACTGCGGCTCTGCCACCAAGATGTGGGGTGTGATCGCCATGATGGATGCGGTTGCCGAATCCTTCCCGCGCTTTACCGCCAAAAAGGTTGAAAAGCTTGCAGGCGGTGACGAGATCGCCATTGACGTTGCAGGCGATCCTGCCATCTTCGTCTTTAAGACCGTGGCAGATCCGTTTGTCGGTCAGATGTCCTTCTTTAAGGTGATGAGTGGCACCATCAAGCGCGATATGGTGCTGAAAAACGCACGCACAGGCTCTGCCGAAAAGCTTTCGCATTTCTATGTGATGAACGGCAAGAGTCAGACCGAGGTGGATACGCTTTGCTGCGGTGATATCGGTATGATTGCCAAGCTTTCCGATACCAAGACGGGCGACACGCTCTCTTTGGGCGGCACGGTGGTTTACAGCCAGGTTTCCTATCCCACCCCCTATATGACCAAGGCCATTCTGCCCGCTACCGCAAAGGACGAGAGTAAGATGTCCCAGAGCATCGCAAGAATGCTTGATGAGGATCTCACGCTCCGCTATGAGAATAACAAGGAAACCGCACAGATTCTGATTTCGGGCATGGGTGAAACCCATCTCTCGGTGCTGGTTGCGCGTCTGGAAACACGCTTCGGCGTGAAGGTCACCCTTGATGAGCCGAAGATCGCTTACCGCGAGCGCATTACCAAGCGCGTCGACGTGGAGGGCAAGCATAAGAAGCAGACGGGTGGCTCCGGTCAGTACGGCCACGTGAAGATCCGCTTTGCACCCGCCGAGGAGCAGGGCCTCACCTTTACCGTATCGGTGGTTGGCGGTGCCGTACCCAAGAACTTTAACCCCGCAGTAGAAAAGGGGCTTGCCGATGCCATGGCAAAGGGTGCTTACGGCTATCCGCTTGTACAGCTTGCCGCAGATATGTACGATGGCTCCTATCACGCCGTTGACTCAGATGAAATTTCCTTCCGCCTTGCCGCACAGATCGCCTATAAGGAGTGCTTGCGATTGGCCGCCCCCGTGCTGCTTGAGCCGATCGGCAATCTTGATATCACCGTGCCCGAATCGCTGGTCGGTACCGTGATGGGTGACCTCAATAAGCGTCGCGGCAGCGTGATGGGTATGGACCATGCCGAGGGTAAGAAGGGCTACACCGTTGTGCACGCCATCGCCCCCAAGGCAGAAATTATGGATTATCCCATTGCTCTGCGCGCCATGACCAAGGGCTTTGGCAGCTTTGATTTCGCGGTGACGGATTATGAGGTCGTTCCCGCCAATCTGACAGCCAAGATTATCGCTAAGGGTGATAAATAATTAAAAAGCACTTGACAGCAAAAAAAATATCGTGTATAATAAAATTATGAATATCCTTTAAGGAGGAATTGAATATGAAGCTCGCTTATCTTGAACCCAAGGCGGAGTTAAGACTTCTGCTTAGCCAAGATATCATTGCCGCATCTGAGGAAGGCGGCGGCGTCACGCCTCTTGATCCCGAAAAGCCGAATCCCGATGATGCAGTAGAGGATCCCTTTTAAAAAGCCACGCACGATATCCCCCTGCCTTTTTGGCAGGGGGTTTTGCGCTTTTACGGCTTTTTGTAAGCATACTGCCAAGCCTTGCAGGGTGCTTGTGTGACCGTCAACCCAAGCCGAGGCATAAAATTTCACCGTCGCACCCGACAGGGTGCGACCTTTTTTGTTTTTTTTGTATGCTACAATACATTCGAGTGAAGGAAAGGAAGTGAAAACATGTTAGGAACTGAATACCGTATGGGGGTAAAAAAGCGCGATTGGCTCTTGCACGTCCGCTTGTTTGGCGAAATCGATCACCACAGTGCCACCCCCCTGCGCGAGGAATTAGATCGCCTGATTTTAAAGGAAAGGCCGCGCCGCCTGGTGCTTGACCTGTCGCTGATTGAGTTTATGGATAGCGCGGGGCTGGGGCTTTTAATGGGACGCCTCAGACTGATGCGCGAGCTGGGCGGCGTGCTGGCATTGGCACGCCCGAATGAGCGTGTGTTAAAAATTCTGCGGTTGGCAGGAATGGAGCGCTTTATGGAAATTGATGGCACCCATGCCAAAGGAGGATATTAAGATGGAGTATAAGGAAAGCAAAAAGGCAGGGCTTATCAATGAAATGCGGTTACAGCTGCCTGCGATTTCGCAAAATGAGGCGGTGGCACGCGCCGCAGTGGCGGTGTTCTGCACGCAGGCAGAGCCTGATACCACCGAGCTTGCGGATATCAAATGTGCGGTTTCCGAGGCGGTGACAAATTCTATCGTGCATGCCTACCGCCATAAGAAGGGAAGCGTTTACATAACAGTGAGCCTGTTTGCCGATCGCACGGTGCGGATTACAGTGGAGGATAAGGGGTGTGGCATTGCAGATATTGCGCGCGCCCGTGAGCCGCTTTTTACTACCGATGCAGCAGGGGAGCGCAGCGGCATGGGCTTTACCGTGATGGAAAATTTCATGGATCGGCTGTACGTCAGCTCACATCAGGGTAAGGGCACCACGGTGGTGCTGGTCAAGCACTTGGGGCGCACGGCGGGAGAGGAGTAAGGCGTGAGTACACGGGGGCAAGAGGCGTTTGATGGGAAGGACAGGCACTATCAGCTGCTGCAGGCGGCGCAGTCAAAGGACAGTGCGGCGGCAGAGGCGGCCACCACCACCCTGATAACCGAAAATATGGGGCTGGTGCGTGCGGCCGCGCACCGCTTCCGTGACCGCGGTATGGAGTATGAGGATTTGGTGCAGATTGGCACGATGGGTATGCTTCGTGCCATTCGTACCTTCGACCTTTCGCGCGGTACTGCATTTTCCACCTTTGCCGTGCCTCTGATTGTGGGGGAAATCCGCCGCAGCCTGCGTGACGACGGCATGATACACGTCAGCCGCAGCTATAAGCAGCTTGCCGTGCAGATTGCCCGTAAACGGACGGAGCTGATGGGGGATACGGGTAGGGAGCCGACGGTGGCAGAGCTTGCAGAGGCCCTTGACACGGAGCCTGCGGAAATTGCCGTAGCAATTTCGGCCACCGCCCCTGTAAGCTCGCTTTCCGATAAGCTGTTTGAGGACGATAAGGGCGAGCTTGGCGACCGTATCACCGATGATGAGAGTGCCAACGAGCCTGCCATTCTCTCTGACCGCATCGCGCTTGCCGCCGCCATCAATAAATTACCGCCCCTGTGGCGGAAAATCCTGCTTGTGCGCTATTTTCGCAATCGCACACAGCAGGAAACGGCAGACCTGCTGGGGCTGACGCAGGTGAAAATCAGTCGCGAGGAAAAAAAGATTCTGGCCTTTCTCCGTGCCGAAATGCTGGGGTGAGGGACTGGTGATGGAAAAACAAGAAGTGAAGGACAGGGAAGGCACGGTGCTTCCCTGTCCTTTTTTAGCAGCTGTGTGAAAAGCCTTCGCGTGGGAGTGGGGCCTGCGCTTTTCCCTGAAGCACTGAAAAACGCATACCGTTTTCGTACATATTTGGTATTTTCAGGGGATATACTAATAAAAAATGCGGGGAGGATCGTGATGCGGGAGCGTGCGGAGAAAAAAAGCGAGCAGGGCGTGGCAGGCGGCAGGGAGCAGGGAACGGCAGCGCCAACGCCTGTCACAGATAGAAAATACGGCAAGGGGATTGATTGGGGGAAATGGGCGGCTGTCACGGTATGCGTGGCGGGTGCGCTTTTTCTGCTTTATCTGCTCTTTGACGTGGTGCTTGCCGTTTTGCTGCCCTTTTTGCTTGCCTTTTTACTGGCGGCACTGACGCACCCGCTTGCGCGTCGTCTGTCTGCGCGCATGCACCTGCCGCTGGGGGTGGTTGCCGTCACGCTCACCCTTCTTGCGCTGTTTGCGCTTGGTGCGCTCTGCTATCTGTTTTTCAGCACCGCTGTCACAGAGCTGCAGCGCTTTATCGCCCTTGCCTCTGATGAGAACAGTGCGCTTTACGGGAGAATTTCGCAGTTTTCCGATACCGTCAGGGGGCATTTGGGAGGATTGCCGCAGGGCTTTTCCCGCATCTTCAGCTTTGCCACCGATATTATCGGAGATCCGCAGGAGTTCTTCAATGCACAGCTGAAGGCCATTGTCGGCAAGCTTGGCGAGGCACTGCCCGCGTTTCTTGCAGGTGTCCTGCGCGCCCTGCCGCGCGTCCTCTTTTTCCTGCTTGTTACCCTGATTGCCTGCTTTTATTTCTCTCTCGATTACACCAAGGTCACGGGCTTTCTTTCCGGTCTGCTGCCACATAGGCTCGGGGGACGCCTGCCGCAGCTTGGCAGGCGGCTGCGCCGTGTGGCAGGGAAATATATTGCCGCTTACGGGCTGCTGTTTCTCATCACGTTCGGGGAGCTTCTGGTGGGGCTTTTTCTGGTCGGTGCCGATTACGTGCTGCTGCCCGCGCTCCTGATCGCACTGCTTGATCTCCTGCCGATCCTCGGTGTGGGGGCAGCGCTTGTGCCGTGGGGGATATTTGCCCTGTTTATCCGTCATACAGGCTTTGGGATCGGGCTGCTGGTGCTTTATCTGGTGATTACGGTCGTCAGGCAGCTGATCGAGCCGCACATCGTCGGCAAAAGCCTTGGGCTGCACCCCATTCCCATGCTGGTGGGGCTTTACGCGGGGCTAACGCTCTTTGGCATCGTGGGTGCGCTCTTGGGGCCGCTGCTGCTGCTGGCAGGCAAAATTTTATTTACCAATCTGTATGATGGCAGAGCCGAATAGGGAAACGCCCGTGCGCGCACGGGCGTTTCCTGCTTTAAATTTACGGAACCACTTGCAAAGCATCGGCTTATCGTGTATAATATAATTTATCTATAAGAAAGGGGGTGCCTCTGCGTGCAGCCCGTCGTTTACACACTCAAAAACGGCGCCAGATTGGTGTATATCGCGACCGACCGCTTCAAAAGCGAGCTTTTGTCGATGACTGTCACCATGCCGCTTGCCGCTGCCACCGCGCAGCAAAATGCCATGGTGCTGGCACTTGCCCGTCGCGGCACCGCGCGCTATCCCTCACAGCTTTTGTTAAACCGCCATCTCGACGGCATGTATTCTACCGCTGTTTCCACCGCCAATCGCCGTACGGGCGATCTGCAAACCCTTTCCCTTACCGCAGATTTTCTCGGTGCGCGCTTCGTAGGGGGCGGCACGGGGCTGCTGCCCGAGGTTACCGAGGTGCTTGCGGAGCTTTGGCAATCGCCCTGTCAGGGTGAGGACGGCGCTTATCCTGCCGCGTACGTGGAAAGCGAAAAGCAGGTTTTGCGCGATGCCATTCGTGCGCGCATCAATGCGCCGCGTGCTTATGCGCGTATGCGCTGCCGTGGACTTTTATGTGAGGGAGAGCCTTATGCGCTTTCTCTCATTGGTGAGGACGATACCGTTGATGCCCTGGACGGTGTAGAGCTTGCCCGTCGTCACCGCGCACTGCAAGCCGCTGTCGCCCCCGTTTTCTGTTACGTGGGTGCGACCGCTTTGGCTGAGGTTGCGTCGATTCTGGAGGCGTATTTTGATGCCTTTGCCGCGCCTGCGCCCTTCACCACCGAATTCCTTTCTCACACGGGCGCGCCACGCACGGCAACCGAGGAAATGCCCCTTACGCAGGGCAAGCTTTCGCTTGGCTTCCGCACCGACCTCACACCCAAGGATGCGCTTTCGCCTGCCCTTGTGGTGATGAATGAGATTTACGGCGGCTCGCCTGCATCGAAGCTTTTCCTGAACGTCCGTGAGCGACGCAGCCTTTGCTACAGCTGCTCGTCCACGCTTGATATTTACAAGGGTGTGCTTTTTGCCGATTGCGGCATGCGCGCCGAAAACCGCGCCATCTGTGAGGAGGCGATGCTTGCCGAGCTTGATGCCATCAGGCGCGGCGAAATTACCGATACCGAGCTTGATGCCGCCAAGCGTGCGCTGGCAAACGCCTACCGTCAGTCGCATGACAGCACAGCATCGCTTGCGCGCTTCCACGTGGGTAGATTACTGGTGGATAAATTTGAGCTTGTGGACGATTGGCGTGAGGCGATTGCGCGTGTAACACGCACAGACGTGGTGGCCGCCGCCGCACGCGTGGCGCAGGGCGCGCGCTTTTTCCTGCAAGGCATGCTTGATGAGGGGGAGGGGCAGGAATGATGGAAAAAAAGATCCTTGAAAGCCCCCTGCTTGGCGAGCATTATGTCAGCTTCAGACATGAAAGCGGCCTGCCCGTTTTCGTTTTTCCGAAAAAAATGAGCGCGACCTACGCGCTCTTTGCCACCGATTTCGGCGCAGTGGATAACGCGCCGCCCAAGGACGGTATGCCGCCGTTGCCCGACGGTGTCGCACATTTTCTTGAGCACAAGCTTTTTACCAATGAGGACGGCAGCGATGCCTTTGAGGATTTTTCGGCACTGGGTGCCGATGCCAATGCCTACACCTCGCACACACGTACGGTGTATCTCTTTTCCGCAACCGAGCAACCGCTTGCGGCACTTCATTTACTGGTGCGCTTCGTGACGCACCCCTATTTTACCGAGGATACGGTTGCCAAGGAGCAGGGAATCATCGGTGAGGAGATCCGTATGTGCAGGGATAACCCCTATGACCGCTGCTATTACAATATGCTTTGCGGGCTTTACGAGCGCCACCCCGTTCGCGTGGATATCTGCGGCAGCGAGGCCTCGATTGCCCGTATCACGCCCGAAATGCTCTATGCCGCCCACGCGGCGTACTATCGCCCCGATAATATGGTGCTGATCGTCTGTGGGGACGTTGCGCCCGACGCGGTCTTTTCCGTGGTCGAGCAGGCCCTTGCCGATCTGCCACCTGTCGCGGCCGCCGCGCCCGTACGCGTTGCGACGGTGGAGTCAGCAGGCGTGCATCTTGCGCGCACCGAGGAGATGGGACAGGTTGCAAAGCCCCTCTTTTCCATCGGCGTCAAGGACGTGAATATTCCAAAAGATCCCCACGCAAGGCTTTTGCGCGATGCGACGATGGCGATTTTAAACGAGATCGTCTTTGGCGAATCGGGCGAGCTTTATCACGCACTCTTTGACGAGGGGCTGATTTCCCCCGAGTTTTCGGCAAATTATGCCCTTGCCCGCGATTTTGCCTTTAACCAGATCGCAGGCGAGGCGGAAAATCCCGACCTTGTGCTTGCAAGAATTCTTTCGTATATTGAGGAATTAAAGCGAAAGGGCATTGCAAGGGCCGATTTTGACCGCGCGTGCCACGTGGAGTATGCCGAGTATATCAAAAGCTTTGATAGCACCGAGGAGATTGCCAACACCCTGCTTTCCTTTGTTTTCGAGGGGGCGGAATATTTTTCCTATCCTGCGGTGCTTGACGAGATTACGCTTGATGGTGTCGAGGCACTGCTGCGCGAGCTTTTCAGGGAAGAACATATCACACTTTCGGTCATTCAACCGAGAAAGGAGTCCTAATGGATACTACAATCGTATCGTTCCCGGGCCTTGGCATCGGGGAGATGACCATCAATCAGGTAGCATTTTCCCTTGGCCCTGTCGAGGTGCGCTGGTACGGCATCATCATCACGCTGGGCATGGTGCTTGGCTTTCTTTATGCCGTCTGGCGCGGCAAGGAGGAGGGCGTTTGCTTTGACGATATGGTGGATTTTGCCCTCGCCACCATTGTGCTGGCAATTGTGGGTGCGCGCGCCTACTACGTGCTGACGACGCTGGGAGAAGGGTATTACACCAGCTTCATTGATGTGATTGCCATCTGGGAGGGCGGTATTGCCATCTACGGCGGTATTATCGGCGGTGCGGCGGCGTTGCTTATCGTCAGTCGCCTGAAAAAGTATGACAAAAGCAAGGTTTTAAAGGTCTTTGATATGGTTGCACCGGGTGTGATGCTGGGGCAGATCCTCGGCCGTTGGGGTAACTTTGTCAATGGCGAGGCGCACGGTGTGCAGACTGCGGAGCATTTCTTCCTGCGTATGGGCCTGCGGTATGGCAATACCACCTATTTTTATCACCCCACCTTTCTTTACGAAAGCCTTTGGAATCTCATAGGCTTCCTGCTCATCAATATTTTTTACAGAAAAAAGAAATTTGACGGGCAGGTGATGCTCATGTATCTTGCCTGGTATGGCCTTGGCAGAATGTTTATTGAGGGGCTTCGTACCGATAGCCTGTATATCGGGGTATTCCGCATTTCGCAGGTGGTTGGCTTCCTTTGCTTTGCCATCTGCACGGCACTGCTGGTGTATCTGCTGGTGCGGGAACGGCGCAGGGTGCTGGATACCGCGGCATACGACACCGTCTATGAGAGGGCGCACCGCAGCAGACGTCCTGCGGTCGAAAGGGAAGAAATACGCCGCGAGGGCGAGGCAGATGTAGATGCCATTATCGCACACGCAGCGGAAACACAGAAAAAGGAGAACGAGCATGGCGAAGCTGATTGACGGAAAGGCGATCGCGGCGGAGATCCGCGCGGAAATCGCTGCCGAAACAAGTGAATTCAAAAAAAGAAACGGCTATGCCCCGGGGCTTGCCGTCATTATCGTGGGAGAGGATCCCGCCAGTCGGGTATACGTGCGTAATAAGCACCGCGCCTGCACCGAGGTTGGGTTTGAATCCTTTGGGTATGAGCTGCCTGCCGATACCGATGAGGCGACGCTGCTTGCGCTGATTGACGAATTAAATCACGATGAAAGGGTACACGGTATTCTGGTGCAGCTGCCGCTGCCCGCGCATCTTGATGAGGAGAAGGTGCTGCTTGCCATCTCTCCCGAGAAGGACGTGGACGCCTTCCACCCCTACAACGTCGGGCGCATCATGATTGGCAATTATGATTTTCTTCCCTGCACGCCTGCGGGTGTGATGGCGTTGCTTGAGCGCAGCGGCGTGGAGATTTCGGGCAAGGAGTGTGTCGTGGTCGGCAGGTCGAATATCGTCGGCAAGC
The DNA here is from genome assembly GCA_045656925.1 of Eubacteriales bacterium. GTDB lineage: Bacteria > Bacillota > Clostridia > Oscillospirales > CAG-272 > Firm-07. Next base: position 9,226 of record JAZOSC010000031.1, read on the forward strand.
CGCAGGCGCTGCTGCTTCTGGAAAAGAACGGCACCGTGACGGTCTGTCACAGCCGCACGAGGGAGCTGGCCGCCGTCTGCCGCCGCGCAGATATTCTGGTCTGCGCCATCGGTAAGCCCGAATTTTTCACTGCGGAATACGTCAAAGAGGGTGCCGTGGTCATTGACGTGGGTATGAACCGCAGGCTCTCTGACGGCAAGCTTTGCGGCGACGTGGACTTTGCCGCCGTCGAGCCTGTGGCAGGCGCAATCACTCCCGTGCCGGGCGGCGTCGGCCCCATGACGATTACGATGCTCTTAAAAAATACCTTCACCGCCGCAAGAAAGCAGGGGGCGAAATAATGTTAGAATTCAGATTAGGGCGATACCGCCATTTCAAGGGACAGGAATACGAATTAATCGGCGTGGCACGCCACTCGGAAACCTTGGAGCCGATGGCTGTCTACCGCGCGCTCTACGGCGAGGGTGCCTTGTGGGTGCGCCCGATGGAGCTCTTTCTCGGCGAGGTCACCCGCGACGGCAAGACCTTCAAAAGATTTACCTATATCGAGGAAAATAAAGGGGAATAACAGTAATCCGCGTATTTTATTTCATACGCGTTCTGCGTTTATTACGCGTTGCCTGTTCGCGTTGCCTGTTACGCGTTGCTTGTTACGCGTTGCCTGTTACGTGTTGCTTGTTACGTGTTGCTTGATGATATCCTCGGCATCACCGATAACCCCAAACGATATGAAAAGCAACACCGACGCCGTCGGTGGTGCTTTTCGTTATTCCTCATTGTTTATAAAAAGCTCGTCATACTGCCAACGCAAGGGATTTTCAAACATGTATGTCAGGTGCTTTTCATAATCCTCGCGGCTTCTTATAATGTGGTCGTAAGAGCGATATTGCCAGATGTTTTCACGGTATTCCTTGTTGCAAAAGCGTTTGAATGTGGATATGAATTTTGAAACAATGGAATTTTGCTTTGTATCGCCCGTCAAAATACCCCCCGTAGGGACCGGCGTCCCCGACGGTCCGCAAAGAGAACCCCCTGTAGGGACCGGCGTCCTCGACGGTCCGTTTTGCGTCCCCGACGGTCCGCAAAGAGAACCCTCCGTAGGGACCGGCGTCCCCGACGGTCCGCAAAGAGAATCCCCCGTAGGGACCGGCGTCCCCGACGGTCCGCAAAGAGAACCCCCTGTAGGGACCGGCGTCCCCGACGGTCCGTTTTGCGTCCCCGACGGTCCGCCTACCATATCCCTCGGGTTTTTTACACTTAACATGAGGTGAATATGATTTGGCATAATAACATATGCATCAACGGATATATTTTGATAAAAATTATTTAATTGTTTGATGTATTTCTCTGCAATTTTTCCGTGTGGGAGTAATTCAACCAAAGGTACAAACGGACCGTCGAGGACGCCGGTCCCTACGATGGTTGAAAGCAGACACCGTCTGTTTTTCGTACAAATTGTAAGAAAAACCGAGCCTGTCGCGCTATAATTTGCAGATGAAAGCCGTGTTGTTTTTCGTTTGCTTACATTTTCCATATTTTTGATGTGAAAGACCACCGCGAGGCGGTGGTCTTTTTCCGTTATTTAAGCCTTCCTCACAAGAGAAGGCAAAGGTGTGTGCGGATTTTAAAATTGGTGCGCTATTTTAAATCGGTCGCGGATACTACTTATCCACCGCAAGCGCCTTTTTATAAACCAAAATACTGTTATAAATCGGTCTGACAAGGCAATCATCAGGGTGGTCAAGGTCGGCGGGGCGGTTTTGGAGCAGAAAATCGTCGGCTTCCCCATCATAGAGGAAAAGGGCAGAGGAGCCGCCGCCATCGAGGTTGATGGCGTCCCGCGCACCCAGCGCGTGCAGGATCAGCATGCAGTCTGTAAGGGTAGCACCCTGTGAATGGGAAGGGATGCGCCCGTCGGAAACCAGCAGAAGCACGCGTCCGTCGGGGCAAAGCCCCACGGCGGTGCGCGGTGCGCGACAGGTGGAAAACGCCTCGGGGTAGCCAAGGTCATAGGGTGCGCCGCCGCGGAGCAGAATGTGTGAGCCTGATACCGCCATTTCAAGCTGCTCCCTGTATTCGGGATGCTCGCCAAGGGTGGTTATGACGGGGGTGCCGTCCTTCAGCATGCCAAAAAAGGGACGGTCAGGCAAAGGTGGCTCATAAACCGTCCTGCCCGCCGCTACGCAAAGCCCTGCAGGGTGAAAATCGCCGAAAATATCGAAGAAATCGCCGTTGGTGGCGGCAAGCACGGGAAGCCCCGCGGCGCGCGCTCTTGCTGCCTGCTCCCGAACCGTGGCCGTGGGGTACAGCCGCTTGCCGTCGGCACCCGGTACGGGTAAGCCTTCCTCGGCAAGGCCCGTGGCAAAGCCGATTTTTTTGCTGTCGGCAATCAGGAGATACAATTGAACGGGTGCCTCGTCCTTGTCCTTGCAGGAGATGCGGCGGTAAGCAAGCCCGTCGGCAAGCTCAACATCACGCGAATGGATCGGTGTGATGCCAAAATCGGATGCCGCAAAAAATTCTGCGGCGGTCTTTTCAAGGGCCGCATCATAGGTCACCGTAACGGTGCCGCGCACACCCACCTCGGGGAAGCAGCGCGCCTTCAGAAAGCAGGCGGTTGCCGTGAGGCGGAGCAGGGGATTTTGAAGCAGCGCGGCACGGGGAACAAGAAAGCAATGGGCGTACTTGTCGTACGGCTCCTCAAGATTGTTATAGGGGGTGTATTCGCTGTCGCCCACCGTCAGCACCGCATGCTCTGTTTTGTCGGGCAGGCAGATGGAAACGGCAACGCACGCGGTATCCTCTACGGGCATAAACCGCAGGTCAAGCACGGCGTCCTCGGGCAAAAGGAATAGATCCTTCATTATTGTGCTTTTTGCATGGCGGCGATGGCGGCGGCAGGATCTGCTGCACCGAATACGGCAGAGCCTGCAACGGCAACGTCCACACCCGCCTTGGCAACGTCCTCGATGTTCGCAGGGCTGACGCCACCGTCGACCTGGACGAGCACCTGAAGCCCCTGACGGATAATTTCGTCCTTGATGGCACGCGCCTTGTCAAGGCAGGCGGGAATCAGCTTCTGACCGCCAAATCCGGGGTAAACCGTCATCACCAATACCATATCCACCAGCGGCAGCAGCGGGAACACGACCTCGGCAGGGGTATCGGGGGAGATGGTAATGGCAGGGGAAACGCCCATTTCACGAATGGTCTTTAATACCTCGGCAGGGTTTTCGGTGCTTTCGTAATGAATGGAAATACCGTCGGCACCTGCCTTTTGAAAGTCCTTCAGGTAACGCTCGGGGCGGTCAATCATCAGATGGACGTCAAAAAAGAGGTCGGTATGAGGGCGGATTGCGCCAATCACAACCGCGCCAAAGGACATATTGGGGACGAAGCTGCCGTCCATCACGTCAAGATGGAGCATATCGGCAGTGGCAACCTTGGTCAAATCGTGCTTCAGGTCGGCAAAATCTGCCGCAAGCAGGGAAGGGGAAATTTTCATGATGTACCTCACAAAATAGATTTTTTGACATAATATGACATTGTGCGCACTGATAAAAAATCCGCGCATCGGTTTTGGCAGGGAATTTACAACGCAAGGAAGTGGGGAGAAAAGGGCCACGACCGATGCGCTTGCCGTCCGCGGCGTACCGCGGACGGCTTTTTTATTCGCAAAGCGACAGGGCTGCCGCTTGGAGGGCGTTAGAGGGTATCGATCAGGCAGACCGCGTGGGCGGCGATGCCCGCGCGTGCGCCCGTAAAGGAGAGCCCCTCCTCGGTGGTGGCCTTCACGCTGACGGCATCGGGGGAGATAGAAAGCGCCCGCGCAATATTTTCGCGCATCTGCGGAATATGGGGAGAGAGCCTTGGTGCTTCTGCCACCACGGTGGCGTCAATGTTGCCGATGCGGTAGCCTGCGGCCGCAAGGCGGTTTGCCACCTCACGGGCAAGCGCAAGGCTGTCAGCACCCTTGTATTTTGCGTCGCTGTCGGGAAACAGCTTGCCGATGTCGCCCAGCGCGGCGGCACCCAGCAGCGCGTCCATCACCGCGTGCGTCAGCACGTCGGCATCGGAATGGCCAAGCAGGCCCGTATCGTGGGGGATCTTCACACCGCCAAGAATCAGGTCGCGTCCCTTGACCAGGCGGTGTACGTCATAGCCGTGTCCGATTCTCATGCCTCGCCCTCTCTTTCGCTGAGAATAAACTCCGCCATCGGAATATCCTGCGGCTCGGTAATTTTGAGGTTGACCTTGCCGCAATCCACCACCTTGATGGGGAAGGGCATCTGCTCAAGCAGCTGATTGTCGTCGGTCAACAGCTCGGCCTTTCTTGAGGTGCGCCATGCGGAGATATAGAGGGTTTTGTCAAAGACCTGCGGCGTGGTGGCCATATAGACGGTGCGACGGTCAATGGTCTTTTCAATAAAGCCGCGTGCATTGACTTGCTTGACGGTGTCGGTTACGGGATAGGCGGCGGTTGCCGCGCGGTAACGGGCGGCGGCGCGCACCACGCGCTCGATCATTTCGGGCGTGACCAGACAGCGCGCACCGTCGTGAATGGCAAGCAGACGGACGTGGGTATCGGCAAGTGCGGCAATGCCCGCCTCTACCGAAAGCGCACGCGTAGAGCCGCCCTTGACGGTGGCAAAGAGCTTGGTAATGCCGTATTGCTTTGCAAGGGTTTTGATGGCGGTGGCGTCCTCCTCGCGCACGACAAGCACGATCTGCTCGATCGCGGCGCATTTTTCAAAGGCGAGCAGGGTACGTGCAAGCACGGGTATCCCCGCTACGTTCATCAGCTGCTTGCTGATACCGCCCCCCATGCGGGTAGAGGCACCTGCCGCTACGATGATGGCGGCAGCCCTTGCAGGCGGCTTGCCCCCGACGGCACGAATGACGTCGGTAATTTTATAGGCGAGGCTCATGTTGCATCAAAGCTGCCATCTTCGATGGCAGAAATCATGGAAACACGGCGCAGATGGTTGCCGCCGTTTGCGTATTCCGCATCAACAAAGGCATCGACCAGCATGATGGCCAGGCCCTCGCCCACCACACGCTGACCGAAGCAGAGCACATTTGCATCGTTATGCTCACGGGTAAGGCGTGCGGAAAAGGTATCGGAGCAGCAGGCGGCGCGGATGCCCTTGTGCTTGTTGGCAACCAGCGACATACCGATGCCCGTGCCGCAGATGAGAATGCCGAGGTCGGCCTCGCCTGACTGAATTTTTTCGCAGGCACGGTGTGCGTACACGGGATA
>JAZOSC010000032.1:0-4473 GCA_045656925.1 Eubacteriales bacterium
AGCGAGAGCGAGTAACTTCACTTTTGCGAAGCAAAAACTTCACCAAACACCAAAAAGGAGAACAATCAATGAAAGATTCCGAATTGCGCACAAGAGCAAAAGCTCTTGCCTTACATATAATCGCTGTCTGCGATGAGGTAGATACTCGTAAGGGCAGAGGTGTACTTGTCAATCAAATAGTTAGGAGCGCCTCTTCCATCGGTGCAAATATTCACGAAGCAAACTATGCGGCAAGTAAAGCGGATTTTATAAACAAATTTCATATCGCACTCAAAGAATGTGGTGAAACAGAGTATTGGATTGAGATGCTTGTCGGTTCAAATGCAATAAGCGAGCAAACAGCCAAAGACCTTTTGCAAGAGTGTGGCATTATCCGCCGTATGCTCGTAAAATCCATCACCACCGCAAAGGAAAACGCATAGGGACAAATAATGATTTTGCGCGAAACTCAAGAATGCGGTTTACAGCGTACGGTATAACATATTGAGGGAAGGAGCAATGCAAATGAAATTGATTTTCAACGCACTCACAAAATACATAATGGGATTTATTTTGGTAGGTGCGCTTTTGTTTCTTCCTGCGTGGACTTTCCGTTATCCCGGCGCTTGGTTGTTTATCGCATTGTTGTTTATCCCTATGCTACTTATGGGAATTGTGCTCTTTGCAAAAGCCCCTGCGCTTCTTGAAAAGCGACTGAACAATAAAGAAAAAGAAAAAACGCAGCAGGGTGTTATCGCGCTTTCAGGGTTCATGTTTCCAATAGGCTTCGTGCTGTCTGCCTTCGATTTTCGCTTTGCTTGGTCAAGCGTTCCGCTTTGGCTTGTGATCGCCGCTGCTGTGTTGTTTTTGGCTGGCTACGGAATGTATGCCGAGGTTATGCGTGAAAATGCGTATCTTTCGCGCACGGTGGAGGTGCAGGAAAATCAAACAGTTATCAGCACGGGGCTATACGGTGTTGTGCGTCACCCGATGTATCTTGCGACGCTTCTGATGTTTTTGCCGTTGCCTCTCATACTCGGCTCGTTTTGGGGACTTATCCCGTTTGCATTATACCCTGTTGTGACCGTTATCCGTATTTTGAACGAGGAAAAGGTTTTAACAAATGGGCTTGAAGGATACAGAGAGTACAAAACGAAGGTAAAATACCGCTTGATACCGTTTATTTGGTGACAACAGATGTGTTTCCAAGTACAACTTAATATATCGAAAAACAGTATGAATACAGAAACTATGATTGAAGATATGAAAATAAGGCCTCTTGTCCCCTCGGACAGGGAGCGTGTGTGTGCGTTTTTTCGTGCGCTTGGCGAGGAAGGCGGCAGATTTTTTAACCTCAATGAATACAATGAGCGGCATACGTACGCTTTTCTTGATGGCGAGCGACAAAAGCACGTGTACTGGGCTGCGGTTGCGGATACGCCTGCGGGGGAAGAGATAGCGGGGCTTGTCTTTCTTTATAAAATCGACACGGGGATACCGTGGCTTGGTGTCGGTGTTGCGGAAAAATGGCAGGGGAAGCATCTTGGCAGGCGATTGATGGCTACGGCCGAGCAGTGGGCAGAATCGGCAGGTGCCGGGGGTATTCTGCTGACGACTGCGCGGGAGAACATCAGAGGTCAAATGCTTTACAAGCATATGGGTTACAAAAATATCGGTCATTATTGCAACGGAGAACTGCTTTATTTGCTTACATTTCCCAGGAAAAGGCAATCTGTATGAAAAAAGATAAAAAACAAAAAAGAGAAGCGTTAGCAGAGGCCTTGTGCGAGATTACAATCATATTGCCCTCTTTTGGCATCGGCGTGCTGGTGATTTTTTTGTTGGATGCAGAGGCAGATTTGCTAAGTATGGATTTTGAGGGGATTGTTCTCATCGGTATCGCCGTTTTGGGCGCCCTTTTTGTGGCCGTATACGCGCTCGTGCGGCTGCTGAAGAAAATAATCAAGGCAAATCGCAAATAAAAATTCTGCCGTTGTCTTTGATTCCCGACTCGTTTTGGGAACGCATTCCGTTTGCGCTCTATTCCGTTGCAAGAAGAGGGAATAAAAAATGATGTTAATTGATTTACATGCTCATACAAGAGAAATCAGCAGATGCTGCCGTATTTATGCGGACGAGGTATTAAGGTGCGCCCACGATGCGGGGCTTGACGGCATTGTGCTGACAAACCATTACCAAAAATCCTATGCCGAGGGCGGCGATTACACCGCCCTTGCCGCAAGATATGTTGCGGCCTACAGACAGGCGCAGGCGCTTGGTGAGGAAATGGGACAAAGGGTGTTTTTTGGTATTGAGGTCACGCTTGAAAAATATGAGTGCGCGCATCTTTTGATATACGGCGTAACCCCCCATTTTATCCTGCAAAACCCCACCATTTTTGACGATACACAAGAGGAGCTGTACGAAAAGGTACACGCGGCAGGCGGCTTGCTGGTGCAGGCACACCCCTACCGTGTGGGAGAGCATCTTTTGGATACAAGGCACCTTGACGGGGTGGAAATCAGCTGTCATCCGCTTTACAAAAGCGGCACGCAGTTGGCAAGATTGTCTGCATTAGCAGAGGAACGGAGCTTGCTTTTGACCTGTGGCGGCGATTACCACGCCGATACCTACCGCCCCCATTGCGGCGTCTATCTGCCCGATGACCTTGTCGACGGCGTGGCCCTTGGCGACTATCTGAAAAACGCAAAGGAAATTCGCCTGCTTGTGCAGGAGGTGGACGGCAGTACACCTCACGCGGTGACCTATCGCCGCGGTTCGAGAATTTAAGCGCATCGGTACACAAAGTAAATTTTAAATTGAACAGCAGAAAAGCCACCCCACGGGGTGGCTTTTCTGCTTTGCAGGGACAGGCGTCCTTGATTGTCTGTTTAACTCTTTTCACTATGATATTAAAAAGGACTACGAAAAAGATATTTTCTGCGTTTTGCAATAAGCTTTCGAACTCAAACGGGATTAGTGAAGTTGCGGCAAGCCGTAGTGATGTTGTGCCTTACGGCACAGTGATGTATTGCGCCAAAGCGCAAAGTGATGAGATGTGTTCCGCATCCTCACGCGCGAAGCGCACATCACTTGCGAAGCAAACATCACGCCCGAGGGGCGCATCACGTTCCGCGCAAGCGGAACACATCGTTGAAAAAAGGCCAACTCACAAGTGAGTTGGCCTTTTTTCTGGCTGGGGCACTAGGATTCGCCCCGCTTTCTACGGCGTTGCCGTAGACGCTTGAAGAAACCCTTGATGCCTGAACGGCATCATTTTGCTACGCGAAAATCGGGTTTCTTCCCCACTGCCCGTATCTCTCATAAATGCCGCAGTTACTGCGGCGGTGGAGGTTCGCCTCAAGCGCCGAGACCAAAAGAAAAGACCGACCACAAGGGTCGGTCTTTTCTTTTGGCTGGGGCACTAGGATTCGAACCTAGGGAATGACGGAGTCAGAGTCCGTTGCCTTACCACTTGGCGATGCCCCAATATATTCTTTTTTGCGAACACAGGTTATTATAACAGAACGCCTTCCCCTTGTCAAGGGGCTTTTGAAAAAAATTCCAAAAAGTTTGTCGCTTTTTTAGTATATCGCGTTTGGGGATATATTATACTGTTCTTCAAAAAATAAGCATATGACACAAATCGGCTGAAATACTGTAAAATCGCTCTTGCAAACGATGTTGGGATATGCTATAATAATCTTTGTTAACTACCCGTGGCACAGCTGGATAGCGCGTCAGACTCCGACTCTGAAGGTCGAAGGTTCGAATCCTTTCGGGTAGGCCAATAGGAAAAGCCACCCCCTGTGGGTGGCTTTTCCTATTGGCTCGCCTGCGAGGGCAGGCGAAATTTTGTTTGGGCTTTGCCCAAACGAAGGGCAAGTTTCCGCAGGAAACTTAGCGCCAAGCGCTTTGCGCTTGGCTGACGAATAGGCACGCGTTGCGTGCCGTCTTTCGGGGAATATTTTAAAGAACCCCCTGTGGGTGGCTTTTTCTATTGGCTCGCCTGCGAGGGCAGGCGAAATTTTGTTTGGCATGCCCCGAATCTGATAAGCCGCAGCCTGTTTTTATTTTCTGAAATCCTTTGACATTGGAAAAAAGTTGTGCTACAATGTCCTTAAGCGGGGCAATCCTTTTATGATATTGTATTGGAGGATACAAAAAATGATTATCCATTCTGATTGGCACATTCATTCCGAGTATTCATATGACGCGCAAAATACGCTTGAGCTGATTGTAACGCGCGGACAGGGGCAGGGGCTTCGGCGTATGGGCATTACTGACCACGTTAACTATAACGACAACAGCTTTTTGGGCGATTTGCGTGCATCTGCCGCAGGTGTCGCCGAGATGCGTAAGCAGCATCCTTTTCTGGTGCTTGGTGTTGAGCTGACACCGATTGAAAAGCCGCAGTTTGATTACATCATCGCGAACGGCGGCTCCCGTGAGGGCTTTGTGGCACCCGAGGAGGGAACCCCCTTTGATATTGAG
>JAZOSC010000033.1:0-6098 GCA_045656925.1 Eubacteriales bacterium
TTTTTGCAGTATTATCTCGACGTGATATGCCGTTCCGTGTATCGCGCCTTGTCATTCTGCTTTGAAATGCTGTGCAGACAGCGTATTGCAGAGGAAATAAGCCCCAAGGTAGGCGAGAAATGCGGGAAGCAGCACGGTTAAAAGAAGATAGAGCAGTGTGATAGGTAAATCTGCCCAGGTGAAGGGGACGCCCTGCATGGAAAAGGCGATTTCCGATGCTATAAAGGATAGAAAACGGAGCAGCGCCACAGTGCCGATGCCAAGATAGAGCGCGTTTTGCAGGGGATTGCCCTTGCCAAAAAGACTTGCGAGGGGCAGTAACGGCTTCTCGGCCTCAATTTGGGTGTTCAGACGCTTGGCGGCTTTCTTTTTTGTGCGCGCCTGTTCGTTGCGCGCGCTTGTCATGCGGTGCGTAAGATAGGCGACGGCGGCAAGCATCAAAAGCTCCAGCATAAGGGCGAAGGCGGTGGTGCCGTAATTGACGGATAGGTCAAGGCTGCCTTCGATGATGGCGTAGGCGATGATGGCGGCGAAGTATTTGAAAAGCAGTGCGCCGCCGCAGATAACGTAGAGAGGCCTTGCACCCGTAATTCCTGCCTGATGCACGCCAAGCACGGTCAGCGTGACAAGCAGGCCAAGCAGAAAAGTTTCAGACCATTGCCACAAAAGGTCAACAAGGTCGTAAAGCAGGGTGGCACGCAATACAAAATCGGTGCCGACAAGACGGTAGGCAGGCAAAAGCACTGCCGAGGTCAGCGCGGCCAACAGAAAGGCAAGCAACACCGAAATACGCAAAAAGGACTTTGACATAATCGCTCCTTTGAAAATGATAGTATCATCATACCATATAATTGAAAAAAATGCAACTTTTCTTTTTCTCCTTCTGTATCTTTTTGGGTGCATGGGCATAAGATAGCCTGAGGTGATTGTATGAAAAAGGAAAAAATGGGCGGTTGCGTACTGCAGGGCGAGTTGTGTCATTCGATATTGGGCAGGGAAATTCCTTATTATATGCTGGGTACGGGCAGGCGCACCGTGCTTTACGTGGGCGGTGTGCGCGGAACAGAATATCTGTTAAGCGAGGTGCTGATGGAATTTGTAGCAAACGTGGAGTCGCTTGCGGCGAAAGACGGTGCGGCCTTTGGAAGGCCTATCCGCGAGCTGCTGACGGCAAGGCGCATTGTGGTGGTGCCCTGCTTGAATCCCGACGGTGCTTCTTACGTGCGTGAGGGAGTGACACCCGACAATCCGCTGGCCGCGCGTGTGCAGGCAATTGCAGGGGATACACCGCTTACGGCATGGCAGGCCAACGCGCGCGGCGTTGCGCTTGATAAAAACTTTGGGGCAGGACACGGTGCTGCACAGGAGGCCGCGTGGGCGGTGGGTGTGCTTGGCTCTCACCCCGCGCTCTGGTGCGGCGAATATCCCGAAAGCGAGCCCGAAAGCGCGGCGCTTGCACGCCTTGCACGCGGCATCGGGGAGGATTTGCTGGGTGCCTTGGAGCTTTCCGTAGGCGCAGGCGAAATTCGTGCAAGCTGTGCCGAGAAGCTTTCTGCCAAAACCAGCGCAGCAGGGCGTATCCTTGCCCGTGCCACAGGGCTTTCTCTCTGTACCCCTGCCGATACACCGCCCGCAGGGGGGTTTTTTGATTGGTGCCTTGACGAATTGTCAAGACCCGCTTACCGCGTGTGTGTAAGTCGCCCGACTGTTGCGGACGAAGCAAAGACGGCGGCCATTCTCTATGAGCGCCTTGCCCGCGCTCTCTTTACCTTTCCTTTTATGGTGTAGAATAAAGAATATCAAAAACCGCAGATTGATTTTCTGCGGTTTTTGTGTTATAGTAAGAGTGTGGAAAAAATCAAGAAAGATTGCCTTTAATGGTTAAATTTGTGAGAAATCCAAGCGATAAATAGCAATTTCAGGGGGGATGACTTATGGAAAAAATATGGATTGAAATGTATGAAGCTGCCAAAGGCGTATTGAACGAGCGCAGGATTTCAGAATATGTTACTTGTGGAGAGGTATCTGCCGCTGTTGCTTCAAAATCGGGGAAAATATATACGGGTGTGTGTATTGATACCTGCTCAACATTGGGTATTTGCGCAGAGAGAAACGCCATTTTTAATATGATTACCAATGGCGAACAAGAAATTGATAAGGTGTTGTGTATTCTCCCTGACGGCTCAAACGGTGCGCCCTGCGGTGCTTGCCGTGAGCTTATGGTTCAACTTATGGCAGGTAAATATCACGATGTTGAGATAATGCTTGATTACGCCACAGGGCGTACCGTAAAGCTTGGTGAGATTACGCCCGAATGGTGGATTAAATAACTTCCAATTTATCGAGAAATGCTCGATGTTTGATGTAAAAAGCCTCCCTTGTGTAAAGGGAGGGGGACCACGCAGTGGTGGAGGGATTGTGATGCAGAGAAAGCATAATAAAGATATCGTGCCAACTGCAAAAATGCTGCGAAAGAATATGACCAAAGAGGAAAAACACCTTTGGTATGATTTTTTGCGCATTTATCCTGTCCGTTTTTTACGTCAAAAGGTGCTTGGAAAGTATATTGCGGATTTTTACTGTGCGGAGGCAAAGCTCGTTATTGAACTTGACGGCTCTGGGCATTATACCGAGGTCGGAATGCAATATGATGAAGAAAGAACTGCTTTTCTTGAAGAATACGGGTTAACGGTTGTAAGAATTCCAAATGCAGAAATACACAAAAATTTTCGGGGCGTTTGTGAGTATATCAATCACCTTGTAGAACAATCCCTCAGTCAGCGTTGCTGACAGCTCCCTTTACACAAGGGAGCCTGTTTATATTCATCTGCGATTTGTAATTTTACTTAATTCGTAATGTATTGGTATGTATTCGTGAAAAACACGGCCTATCCCAAAAGAGATAGGCCGTGTTTTTGAATTGGCGTGCCGCCCGTGGATTATTGTTCCACAGGGGGGTCAAAAAAACTCATCTGCTCGCCTGCACGGGTGACGTTGCGATAGGGTAGCCCAAGATGCTCGTAGGCAAGGCGCGTGGCGCAGCGGCCGCGTGGGGTACGGGAAAGAAAGCCGATTTGCATGAGATACGGCTCGTAGACGTCCTCAAGGGTAATGGCTTCCTCACCAATGGTGGCGGAAAGGGTTTCAAGGCCGACAGGGCCGCCATCGTAAAGCTTGATGATGGCAGTGAGCATGCGGCGGTCAATGTGATCAAGCCCCAGCGCATCGATTTCCAGCTTGCCGAGGGCGTAATTTGCAATTTCATGGGTAATCTTGCCGTTGCCGTGAATTTCGGCAAAATCGCGCACGCGCTTGAGAAGCCTGTTGGCAATACGCGGCGTGCCGCGTGATCTTGAAGCGATTTCGGCAGCACCCTCGGGGGAGATAGGCAGCCCTAAAATGTCGGCCGAGCGCGTGACGATGCGTGCAAGCTCCTCTGCGGTATAAAGGTCGAGCTTCAGCAGCACGCCGAAGCGGTCGCGCAGGGGGGTGCTTAACTGTCCTGCGCGCGTGGTCGCGCCAATCAGGGTGAAGCGGGGCAGGTCAATGCGAATACTGCGTGCGGCAGGGCCCTTGCCGATAATGATATCAAGCGCGTAATCCTCCATCGCAGGGTAGAGGATCTCCTCAACCGCACGGGAAAGGCGATGAATTTCGTCAATAAACAGCACGTCACCCTCGGAGAGATTGGTGAGAAGTGCCGCAAGGTCACCCTGCTTTTCAATGGCGGGGCCCGATGTAACGCGGATATTCACGCCCATCTCGTTGGCAATAATGGCAGAAAGCGTGGTCTTACCAAGACCGGGAGGGCCGTAGAGCAGCACGTGGTCAAGCCCCTCACCGCGTTTTTTGGCAGCCTCAATATAAACCTTCAGGTTGCTCTTGGCCTTTTCCTGGCCGATATAATCGTCAAGCGTTCGCGGGCGGAGCGAGGCCTCGCCTGTGTCCTCACCCGTTTCACGGGTGGAGAGAATACGGCTTTCAAAATCAAGCTCGTCACCGCCATCTGCGGTGAAATCAACACCAAGGTCAAAATCCATGTTGAGAGCCTCCTTACATCAGCTTTTTGAGGGCGGCGCGAATGATGCCCTCGGTATCCATCAGGGTGGTATCCAGCCCCGAAAGGGCGGTTGCGATCTCGGTGCGGCTGTAGCCAAGCACAAGAAGCGCCTCCTGCGCCTCTGCCAGCTGCGCGCTGCCGCCCGTCTTGGCGGCGGTGGGCGCGCCCACGGTAAAGGCATCAAAGGCAGAGGGGAGCGTCACACCCGCTGCCATTTTGTCATGCAGCTCTAAAATAATGCGCGCGGCGGTCTTGGGGCCGATGCCGTTGGCACGCGCGATGGTCTTTTTATCCTCGGAGCAGACGGCAACGGCAAATTTTTCGGGCGTGAAGGCGGAAAGAATTGCCATGGCAGCCTTGGGGCCGACGCCTGAAACGGTGATTAAAAGACGGAAGGTTTCAAGCTCCTGCTCATCGGCAAAGCCAAACAGCTCCATGCCGTCCTCGCGCACGGCCATGTGCGTATACAATTTAACGGTATCTGCCTTTGCCGCGGCAGGGGAAATTTGCCCGTAGGTATTGGCACTGACCGTTAGCCTGAAGCCGACACCGCCTGCATCCAGCACGGCGAAGGTAGGGGTAAGCAGGGTGAGCGCACCGCTGATATAATGAAACATAAAACCTCCGTTTGAATGTCAGAAACACATTCAAAATGTAATAAAAGGATAAAAAATGTTCTTTTGTACAGAAATAAAAAACTATTTTTGCGTATCGCTTGCAGCAGGCAGCGTAACCGATTTTATTGCTTTTTCTAATTTGATGCGGTCGATATTCATATCTCTGCCACAGCCCGTGCAGATCACACGGCAGACGCTGCCCACGCGCACCAGGCGCATCACTCTTGCACCGCAGGGATGGGGCTTTTTCATTTCCAGCATGCTGCCTGCAAGCAGCTTCAGTATCTCCATATGAGGCACCTTCCTTTCCCTGAATCCGCAATTATCTTATCTTTCAGTATAACACATCTTCAGCAATAAGTAAAGCAGTAATCGGGGGAATTTTATCATTTTTGCGCTGATATTTTATTTTAATGTGAAATTTTATAAAAAAACTTTACACACGCGCTGTTTTATGCTATAATATACTATAAAATTTTTAAGAGGGGTGTGTTGCGGTGATCATTCTGGGAATCGATCCGGGGCTGGCCATTGTTGGCTGGGGCGTGGTGGATTATAAAAACGGGCGCTTTCAAACGCTTGGCTACGGTGCCGTTCGTACCGAGGCAGGGCTATCCACTGAGGAGCGACTTGCCATCATTTACCGTGATGTCAACCGCATCATTGACCGCTTTCACCCCGAGGAAATGGCGGTAGAGGAGCTGTTTTTTACCAATAACATCACCACGGGCATTCGCGTTGCCGAGGCACGCGGCGTTATACTGCTGTGCGGTCAGCAAAAGGGCTTGCGGATTGCGGAGTACACACCGCCGCAGGTCAAGCAGGCGGTTGTCGGGTACGGCAAGGCCGAGAAAAAGCAGGTGATGACGATGGTTACGGGTATTTTGGGGTTGAAGGAAATTCCAAAGCCCGACGATACGGCAGATGCCCTTGCCATTGCCGTCTGCCACGGACATTCGGGTGCCTCGCGCATCGGCAAATATTTCAATCACTGACGGGGCTGCCCCGCATCACAGGAAAACGGAGAAAAAGATGTTTTATACCGAGCATTGGAAGGATTACGAATTACTGGATACCTCAAACGGCGAGCGCCTCGAGCGCTGGGGAAAATATATTCTGGTGCGCCCCGATCCGCAGATCATCTGGCAGGGTGAGGGCAAGCACCCCCTCTGGCGGCGTGCCGATGCCGTTTACAGACGCTCTGCGGCAGGCGGCGGTGCCTGGCGTGAAAATAAATTGCCCGCCGATTGGAAAATTACCTACCGCGACCTGACCTTTCTCATCAAGCCCATGGGCTTCAAGCACACAGGGCTGTTTCCGGAGCAGGCCGCGAACTGGGATTGGTTTTCTGAGAAAATCAAGCGTGCGGGCCGCCCCATCAAGGTCTTGAACCTCTTTGCCTACACAGGCGGTGCTACGGT
>JAZOSC010000034.1:0-2011 GCA_045656925.1 Eubacteriales bacterium
ATTTTTCGGCGACGAGATCGACCGCATCTCCGAGATCAACGTTGTGACCGGAGAATTAAAACGTCACCTCAGTTATGCGGCGATCTATCCCGCCACCCACTATGCCGTTTCCGACGAAAAGCGCGAGGCAGCGCTCAATCAGATCGGCGCGGAAATGCTGGAGCGCGTGGCTTATTTTGAAAGCGAGAACAGGCTTGTGGAGGCGCAGCGTATTGCCGAGCGCACCAAATATGATATTGAGATGCTGCGTGAGGTTGGTTACTGCTCGGGTGTGGAAAATTATTCCCGCGTGCTGTCAGGCCGCCCTGTCGGCTCTACTCCCTACACGCTTCTTGACTATTTTCCAAAGGATTATCTGCTTATTGTGGACGAGTCACATGTGATGATGCCGCAGGTATCGGGCATGAGCAAGGGCGATGTTGCGCGCAAGAAAAATCTGGTTGATTACGGCTTCCGTCTGCCCTCGGCCTATGATAACCGTCCGCTTTATTTCAGTGAATTTGAAGAAAGAATGGGACAGACGGTGTTCGTCAGCGCCACACCTGCTGCCTATGAGCGCGCACACAGCAAGCAGACGGTGGAGCAGGTGATCCGCCCGACGGGATTGCTCGATCCTGTGGTGGATGTGCGCCCGATTGCAGGCCAGGTTGATGACCTGATGGGCGAAATACGTCTGCGCGCCGCACGCGGTGACCGCGTGCTTGTGACGACGTTGACCACGCATATGGCAGAGGATTTAACAACCTATTTGGAGGAAAACGGGATTCGCGTTCGATATATTCACCATAACGTGGAAACCATGGAGCGTATGGAAATCATCAGGGATCTGCGTCTTGGCAAATTTGACGTTCTGGTTGGCATCAATCTGCTTCGAGAGGGGTTGGATTTGCCGGAGGTGTCATTGGTTGCTATTCTCGATGCCGATAAGGAGGGCTTTTTGCGTACTGAAACCTCTCTTATTCAGACCATCGGCCGCGCGGCACGACACGTAGACGGCACCGTTATCATGTATGCGGATAGCATTACCAAATCCATGCGTGTGGCGATTGATGAAACGAATCGCCGCCGTGCGATTCAGGATGCCTATAACAAGGCAAACGGCATTACACCGCGCTCTGTCGTCAAGGATGTGCATGATATGATAGATATTACAGGTGCTACAACTGATGAGAGAAGCGGCAAGGATAAAAAGCTTTCCGCCACCGAGCGACGAAGGCTGATTGATACCCTCACCGCGGAAATGCGCGATGCAGCCAAGCGGCTTGAATTTGAGCAGGCGGCGTTCCTGCGCGACAAAATCAGAGAATTGCGAGAACAAGGATAACGTATGGCAAACGAGTTGAATTTAAAGGGCGTTCGCGACCATAATCTGAAAAATATACACGTCACCATACCGCGCGATAAGCTGGTGGTTCTGACGGGCCTCTCGGGCTCGGGCAAGTCCTCACTTGCCTTTGATACCATTTATGCCGAGGGGCATCGCCGCTTCGTGGAGTCGCTTTCTTCCTACGCGCGTATGTTTCTGGGGCAGCTCGACAAGCCTGATATTGATAGCATTGAGGGGCTTTCTCCCGCCATTTCCATTGACCAGAAGACCACCTCAAAGAACCCGCGCTCCACGGTCGGTACGGTTACCGAGATTTACGATTATCTGCGCCTGCTGTATGCACGCATCGGCGTGCCGCACTGTCCTGTATGCGGCAAGGAAATTCGTCAGCAGACCAAGGACCACATTGTAGACCGCATTATGGCACTCCCCGAGGGCACGCGTTTTCTGGTGCTGGCACCCGTCGTGCGCGCCCAGAAGGGTATGCATGAGAAGGTGCTTGCCGATGCCAAGAAGGGCGGCTACGTGCGCGTGCGCGTAGACGGCAGCATGTACGAGCTTTCCGAGGAAATCAGGCTTGATAAAAATAAAAAGCACAGCATTGAGGTGGTGGTTGACCGCCTTGTCATGCGCGGCGATATCCGTGCGCGGCTGGGTGATTCGGTGGAAACCGCCCTGTCCCTC
>JAZOSC010000035.1:0-20740 GCA_045656925.1 Eubacteriales bacterium
CTGCTGAAGCTTTTCAATATCCCTCACACGATACTGCCGCAGGTGATGGATACGATTTCGGTATTCGGCGAAACACGCCCCGAGATGCTTGGTGCGCCCATTCCGATCGCCGGTGTAGCCGGCGACCAGCAAGCCGCGCTCTTCGGTCATGCCTGCTTTGCCGCCGGAGATGTAAAAAACACCTACGGCACGGGCGGATTTCTGTTGATGAACACAGGCGATACACCAATCGCCTCGGAAAACGGCCTGCTGACCACGGTAGGCTGGCAGATAAACGGCAATACCACCTATGTACTGGAAGGCTCGGTCTTTATTTCAGGCGCCGCCATACAGTGGCTTCGCGACGGGCTCGGGCTGCTTGCCACAGCAAGAGAAAGTGAAATACTTGCAGCAAGCGTACCCGACAGCGGCGGTGTATACTTTGTACCCGCCTTTGTCGGACTTGGTACGCCGTATTGGGAGCCAAACGTACGCGGTACCATCTGCGGTATCACACGCAGCACGACACGCGCCCATCTAGTGCGCGCAGCCCTTGATGCCATCGCCCTGCAAACCGTAGATGTGCTTGATGCCATGCGCCGCGACACCGGATTAGCCGTACCTGCCCTTCGTGTCGACGGCGGTGCTGCAGCCAACGACCTGCTTTTACAGCTGCAAAGCAACTACGCCGCCCTACCCATTTTACGTCCCCATTCCATAGAAACCACCGCTTGGGGCGTTGCCGCCATGGCGGGGCTTTCGGTGGGAATCTTCAAGGATATGACCGCGCTCACAAGGCTTGCAGGTACTGCTCACACCTTCACACCCCAGTTGCCCGATACCGCATATGCACCTATACGTGAAGGCTGGTTCCGCGCGATTCAAAGCGCAAGAGCCTTTGCAAAGGAATAATAAAAATCCCCATTGACGTTTGTCAATGGGGATTTTTTGTAAGGGTATATTAGCCAACGATACCGGAACGCTCGATACCCTGTACCAGATATCTCTGGCAGAACAGGTAAAGAATGATCAGCGGTGCACAAGCCATCAGGCCACAACCATAAATGATTGCCTGTTTATACGTACCCGTGGGGGACATTGCCGTAGCTTCCTTGAACACCGCGACCAGAGCTGCGGGAATACTCGGGAAGCTGGGCAAATAGGTCATGAATGCAGGACGCTCGCCCATAAAGAACAGCGGGATATAGAAGTCATCGGTCCACTGCCAGCAGAACGCAAACAGGAAAACGGTGATAAGCATCGGAATCGACAGGGGCAAAATCACTTGCACGAAGGTGCGAAGCGTATTTGCACCGTCCAGATATGCGGACTCCTCAAGCTCATCCGGCACACCGCGGAAGAACTGGCGCAGCATAAAGACATACAGGCCGTTCTTGAATGCAAGGCCGGTTGCCGAAAGCAGGAACAAAGGAACCACACTCTTAATCACACTGATGCCGCCGACAAAGCTATCGGGCAGGATTTTAATTTTTGCAAGGATGGCGTCAATACCCTCAATACCCGTACGGGCACCGCCCGCAAGGAAATTAAAGATGCCCAGAACATCCAGATGCTGGAAGCGATAGAAAATTGCGGACTGCATCGTGCCGTGCGGAATTGCAAGCGTCAGCACCACAAGCAGGAAGACCAGCTTGGAGCCGCGGAATTTAAACTTTGCAACACCGTAGCCGATGAGTGCACAGGAAACCGTCTGCAGCACGGCACAGCCAAGCGAAAGTGCCAGCGTAAGGAAGAAGGTTTTAAAATACCCAAGATCCACAATAATCGACTTATAAATTGCCACAGAAAGCGAACGGGGTACGTTCACAACCGTAGAATCCACAAAGTTTGCAGGTGCCATAAAGGAGCGCATCACAATTGTGTAGAAGGGCTTCAGAATCACAAACGCAATACCAACGAGAAGCAGCAGGCGGAAGATATACCACAGCACGTTCTGGGCAAAGTTCAACGAAAGGTATTTTGCCTTCAAGCGTTCCTTTAAGCTGGTACGCTCAAAATCAACACGAATTTTATTTTTGGTTTCGCGCATAACCTGGGGCTTTTGATCCATATTATGTGTCATTGTCATATCCTCCTTTCCTTAATCTCTTCTCTGATAGAAGACGTATGCGGAGAAAATACCCGCTACGATACCAACTATCACAAGTACAACGAGGAAATACATCCAACCCATTGCTGCACTGACGTGCTTGGAGCCTTCCATCATGCCCATATAGGTAGCGTTAATGACGCCCATGACGGTATTGCTTTCCGTCGTAAAGGAGTCAATAATCGTGTAAATCGCGTTTACCAGAATCATCGGGCTTACCATGGGGAAGGTTATCTTCCAGAAGGTTTCCCAAGAGGTTGCACCGTCAATCTGGCAGGACTCATAAATAGCGGGAGATACCGACTGCAGCGATGCCAGGAAAATCAGAATCTGAACACCGGAGCGATTGATAATACCCGAAATACTGCCTACGGCTGAGGAAATGTATGTCACAAGTCCCGCACCGACACCCAGGCTGCTGAAGATATTTGCAAGCAAGCCCTCCAGTGCCATAGAGGATTCTAACTTCTCTGTTGCACTCTCCTCCATGCCAAGATCAATGCCGTTACCCGACGCGCCGTAAGAGGTGGACATAATAGACTCCATAATACCCGTAGAAACCACAACAGGCAAGAAGAAAATTGCACGGAATGCAGCACGTCCAATCATCTTCTGATTCAGAATAACCGCAACAAAAAGTGAGAAAATCAGAATAGCAGGAATGTTAAACGCCATCTCCTTCAAGCCTACAAGCAGAGATTGCGCGAAATCGGCATCACCGAAAAGCGCAGTGGAATAATGCTTAAAGCCAACAAACTCCTTCACAATAATGCCTTCCTCGTTCGATGAGGCATAATTGAAAAAGCTGAAGGAAATAGATTCCCAAAGAATAGGCAGATAGATAAATGCCAAGCCAATGACAAAAGGAAGAACGAAAAACCAACCGGCACGCGCCTTTCTTTTGTCAAGGGAGGCAATCTTTTTCTTTTTAACGGGCGCTGCACTAGCAGGCGCCTTTACTTGCTTTGTCATAAGTATTTACCTCCCCTTTTATTAGTTGTGCATAATTACGGCATAACCGTAAGACTCAATGTTATAAACGATACCGTTAACAGTAGTGGTAATCGCATAGTCATTGAAGTTCAGAATCAAGGACTTGTATGCAACCTTTTCGCCATTTACGTAATCACCGTAGGTAACATACACGATATCGCTATCAACAGCATACTTGTAGCTACCCTGATCAACGGCAGTGTTGCCTGCCCCGATATTCGTCTGGGGCTTGATAACAAGTGCAGAAACCAGACTGTTCACCATATCTGCAAGCTGTACCTGGATACCGTCACCGTCAAGTGCAAGCGTATAAAGGGCAAAAATGGTTTCAACTGCAAGTCCCTCGTAGGCAGTGCCGTAAAGGAAACTGTCGCGGTCGGTTGCATGCGTATAGGAAATACGCGCATACGTACCCAGCACCTCATTGACAACTTCCTTTTGCTGATCGTCAATCGTCAAGCCCATATCCGCACTGCTTACCTTATCGGTTGCTGCGATAAAGGCCTGCTTTGCCTGGGCCGAAAGCGTCACGCTCTGCGTACCAAGGTACATATCACGAATCTGTACATAACGATCAATAATTGCCGAAAGCTCCTCTGCAGCGTCACTGCACACCTGTGCATCCGCACCAGAGGTCACAAGGTAGTTGTAATGCTGCTTCGCCTGCTCAAGCACTACGTCAATGCTTTGATTAATGGAAATCAGCTCAGCCAAGGGCTGTGCAAGCTTCTTGGTAAGAACAAGATAAAATGCAGACGCATCTACGGTTTGATTGCGGTAGCCGTCCCAAGCAGCCATCAGCTCACTGCCCACCTCGCGTCCAGACCTGATTGCCGCATACTGTGCAACAAACGCAGCATAAAGCGCATCCATCTTCTCCGATGCCTGTGCAACGCTCTCGATAGCAAGCTCAGTTTTCTCAAGCTTTTCCTTCAGTGCAGCTGCCTGCTTTTCAGCCTCGTCAAGCGCATCCTTCAGAAGCTCATCCTCATCAGGCACACGCTGACCGTCAAGGAATTTGTGATTAATAATCAGCTTGGTCTGAACATCGGCAAGCACACTGTTAAGCTCATTGTAAATCTCAACCAGACGAGCGCGCCAGATGTCATAACGCACCGAGTAATTCTGAGAAAGAAGCTCATCCTCCTTCAAAAGCTCGGTATTTGCATAGGAAAGAATGAAGTACACACCTGCACCGCTTTCCATTGCCTTCAGCATTGCATAGGTCAGGTTGCCCTCCATGTTAAGAGGTGCACCTGCAAACTGCACGTAGCCGTGCAAGACAACGCCTGCAAAGGGCACGGCGGAAAGCTGCTTGATATAACGGTTAGAGTCAAGCGGCACATCGAGGATATAATCCGCATAACCCCAGGTGTAAGCGTTACCGCCATCCACCATCACGTCATAGCCCTTGGCAGTGAAATAATCAAGCGCCTCCACGGTGTAATTCTTGGAATCCTCACGCAGAGAAATATTCTCCTCTTCAAAGCTGGAGTTCAAATCGCTACCCATCGTGGAAAGCGAAATAGCAAGATTGCCATACTTGGCGTATTTCTTCTCAAGCTTCTCATAGAAATGATAGAAGGTTGCAGGAGAAAGAACCATCTCAAAATGGCTGACCAGGCTCTGTCTGGTAACAGAATAGCTACGCTTCGTGGTATAGCGATTATCCACTGTACGCGCACCGTACTTCTTCATGTTAACAGAGGCTTCGGAATTTTTGGTGTAAAGGAAATCAAAATCGGGGAACAGGCCCATT
Source organism: Eubacteriales bacterium (assembly GCA_045656925.1). GTDB lineage: Bacteria > Bacillota > Clostridia > Oscillospirales > CAG-272 > Firm-07. The sequence continues at coordinate 4,842 of JAZOSC010000035.1, forward strand.
TCGGGATGCTCTGCCGCATATTCAAGAAGATCCTTGAAGCCACCCTTGCCGCCTACCGCTTTTTCCCACTTCAGCTTATAGGGAACCTCGGAATAAAGGCCGCCGTTTGCATAGCCCGTCATCTTGAACTTAACATTGCTGACCTTTTCACCAAGCAGGTACTCGTACATGGTTTCAATATCCTCAAAGGAGGTGAGTGATACGGAAACAGTTACGGGAATAGACATAATCTTCTTCACCGTATCGGTACAGCCAAAGGTTTCAATGTAAAGCGGAATCGATTTTTCAACATCCTCATCTGTCAAGCGGTTAAAGCCCGCCTGCGTTACATTCAGAAAATCACGGTAAGCACAGGCCATGCCCATCCAAGAGCATTCGTAATAGCTTGTAAGGTTGTGCTCTGCAGCCTTGGTGTCATCTGAAAGAATAATATAACGCAGCTTATAGTCGTCAGTATAACGACGGCTTGCGTATACGCTCCATCCCGACTTGGAAACGTCCTGCGGACGCGTAATAAAGGACGGAACTACGGATGTATACAGCTTTTCGGAATGATTGAGGGAGAGGGACGCCAAAGCATCGCCCTGCTCAATAATCGCAAAGTAGCCCTGCTTTTCCACATGACCGTCAGGATAGGTCGCAGTAGACACCTGACCAAACACAGGCATACGCATCGGCACGGTGTGCTTGCCGGTCAGATCGGAAATCATGGCATAGTCATCACCGTAAAGACGCGTGATGTTCTGAATCATCGTATTCACATCATACAAGACGCCGGAGCCGTCAGGCAGGAAGGAATAGCCCTCATAGGTGACACCGCCATCATACGGCTTACCGTCGAGATCCACTGCCGGATTACCCTTATAGGTAGCACCCATATAGGGCAGCACCTTCAACTCGGTAATACGGTAAAGCGTTTCATCATAGCGCAGGCCGTTTGCAGGCAGATTTACGGAAAGACCGTTCGCATCAACCGTATACTCAAGCGCCAGACGGAATACGGGCGGAGAAACTGCATCCTCCTCATATTCCACCAGCTCGTAATCGGCCTCCATCTGTGCGAAGGAGTACTCGGGGCAGTACTGAAGAATCAGCGCCTCAAGCTTACGAAGCAGCGAAGGTGACTTATTGGGGTCATTGTATACATAAATATTGATGTTTTTCTTCTCGGTCACAGGATATGCCTCGGCAATACCTGCACCGCCCTGCTTTCGCAGACCGAAGTAGGCCTTGAACCAGGACAAGTCACGGGCGGAAATTTTACCGTCCTTAACAGCCTGCTCCAGCGGTGTCAGAATATTCTGCTCAAAGCTCTCCTGCTCTATTCTCATCGGGAGCAGAATACGCGAGGAAACCTCGCCGATTGCGTATTCCACACGCACACCGTTTCGAATCGGCAGAATGGCAATCTGCTTCTTTGCAACCGCCTCAGAAAAGCTGTTGATCGTTGCGGGCGCATTCATGCCCGGAGCCAAATAGGAAATAATAACCTGAGATAAAAGCTCATCAAGGTTATTACTCAGCGTACTCATCTCCTTATCGGCCATATCCCAAGGATTGGTGAACAGCACCTCTCCCGTTGCCTTTTTCTGATAAGCAACTGCGGCCGTGTCAGGATCACAGTAAAGCGCATAATCCTTTGTTTCAAAGTAAAGCTGCATCTCTGCAAGGCGATCCTCTACGCTGTCATAGGTCAGCGTCTTACTGTAATATTCGATCCAATCCTCACTATCCTGGGAGGTGTCGGGCTTGTCGCTTCTGTCTGCCGCGGATACGGCAAGGGCAGGAAGCATGCACGCCAGCATCACCACCGACAGAAGCGCACAGAGGAATCTTAACAGAAATTTTTTCATATTCAATTTTCTCCTTTCCGCGCTTACAGTCGATAGTTGATTTCAGATACGATATTGGTGACAAATGCTACCATATCCATCACAAGAGAGGTAAACAGAATACCAAGGAACATAATAAACGCCATGCCGACAATCGTGCAAAGAACAATAACCAGATTCTTGCCCATGGTATAGTCGTGCGTAACCATAGTGCCGAAGAACAGAAGGAAGCCCGCCCAGATAAAGCCAAGTGTAATAACCAGCTTCAGAATATCAAGCTCCTCCGAAACAACGAAGTTAGAGAACAGCGTTGCGGGAACAGTCGTCAGCGTAATCGGCAGAACCGAGTAGCCGACTGCTACGAAAATATCCTTAAAGCTGCCCTCACCGTCAAACAGAGTCGTCAGACACCAGTTTGCAACAACAAAGAGCAAAACAGGAACAAAAACAACGAGAATCTGCATAAAGATGCTGGATGTGCCTGTGCCCTGCGGATTCATGACGTAGCCGGTACCTACGGCACGGTAGAACATTGCCGCCACGGTAATCAACATAAATACGACCGCTGCTCTCACAGAGCCGCGCTTTTCATGCTTCAAATCCCAGAAGCCATCCACGGGATGGAATATCACGTGGAATACATAATAGAGCTCCTCCTTGAAGGTTCGCTTCGATTTGGAAACAGCCACACGCTTGTTGATTTTGCCTGCATGCTGCAGGAACTTCACCAACACCACGCATATAACAATAATAACAACGGGGATGAGCAGGAAGAATTTCGACATCCATTGCTTACGCAGCTCCTTGTAAGCAACCGAGTAGTTTGCGGTGTCATATGCCGCCTTATAATATTCAAGTGCTTCCTCATACTTACCGCTGCGGGAAAGCGATTGACCGATGCCAATGTACGCAGCATCGTAGTTTGAGTTACGCATCAGGATTTCCTTCCAGTCATCGATGGCAAGGTCGTACTGGCGGTCATTCTGGTGCTGCAGTGCGCGAATCAGCGTATCACCGTATTCGGTACGCTTGAAGACCATCACGTTGCCGCTGCTGTCAAGCGCAAGGAACACATCTCCCTGATAGCAAATAGCACGCAAGCTGCCACCCTCAATGTTACCGAGCTGCTCGCCCGTATCACAGAAGGCAAAGAGAAGATTGCCGTCATAATCGTAAGTGAATATCTTACTGCGCTTCAGGTCAAAAATCGTCCAGGTGCCCTCGGGACCACACGCAACGTCCTCTACACGGGAGATATTCTTTGCGGTATCCGTGGACTTGCCACCCGCGTAATCAATCTCACCTGCAGGCGGCCAGAAGCCGTTACGACGCATGATTTCATCGCCTGCGGGGTTCAACAGCTTACAGGGTGCATATTCACCGGTCTTAACCTTGGACTTAATGGAGGATTCCATCTGCCCTTCAAGCTCAGGAGCATAGATGGTTGCATAAATGAAGCCGTTTTCATTGATGTCAATATTATTATAAGGATAAGAAATAACAGTTTCTGCTCTCTCACGCTGCTCTGCAGTCTGGAAGCGACGCCAGATCTGATCCCATACCGAAAGAACCGACTGCTGTGCACCGATAAAGGTGGTAAACTCACCCTTGTCGGTCATAACAATGACACCCTCACTGGTTTCGCTCGATACAACGTAAAGTCGTTCGTATGCATCAACAGCAAGTGCAACGGGCTGATAGATTGCATTCTCAGAAAAAAGCTCAGATTCCGGCTCCTCAATGATCGAATCAAAGCTACCGTCATGATTAAAGGTAACGATGCGGTGATTGAAGGTATCACAAACGAAGATACGGCCCTTTCTATCCACACCGCCAACCGAACGGTCCTCGGTAACGAAAACGCCCATCGGCTGGTCAAAGGTATCAACACAGCCCTGATCGTTTTCAAAGGAATCGATTTCCATAATCTTGTGGTAATACCTATCAAGCACAACGACACGGTTATTATCGGTATCAGCAATATAAATATTGCCTGCCGCATCTACGACCATATCGTTTGCATTTTTAAGTGCCACGTCAAGTCCCATTGTGCCGGAGTTGAGAACCTTCTCCGGTGTATAAGCATCGGGAGAAAGCAACGGCTTACCGTCAATGGAATACGTATAAGTCTGGTATGCCTGTGCAGCACCCGCCGGAATGGAGAAAACCATCAGGAGGGCAAACAGCACACACACAATAGATATGATTTTTTTCATGTTGTCCTCCTTTGGTTAGTCTTTCATACCGGAAGAGCCCATCGTTTCAATGATGTTAGACTGGGAGATAATGAAAACGAGAATCGGCACCAGCATCATAATAACCATCGATGCTGCATGTGCGCCTGCACGTTTGATACCACCCGCCATAATCTGACCGATGGCGTAGTTAAAGGATTTCAGCTGCTCGGAATGAATGTAAATCGAGGAGCCCTTATTCCACAAATCCTGGAAGGAATAAATAATCAGCGTCAGCCATGCGGGCTTAACCATCGGCATAGCAATCACCCAGAAGGTTCTTAACTCCGAGGCGCCGTCCAGACGCGCCGACTCAAGCACCGCATCGGAAACGTTGGTTTCCATGAACTGCTTCATCAGGTAAAGGCCGAGCGAGGTTGCCCAGGCAGGCACGATAATTGCCCAATACGTATCAATCCAGTTCAGGGCACTCATGATAATAAAGGATGTAACTGCCGTAACCGTGGAGTGGAACATCAGCGAGGTTCTGACCGTTCTGAACATCAGCCGACCGCCCGGGAACTTGATTTTTGCCATGGCGTATGCAGCAAGAGAGGAGAAGAACAGGTTGCCCACCGTACCCGTAATAGAGGTAAAGATGGTGTTAAAGATATAACGGGAGAAGGGCACCCACGAGGTGTTCATCAGCATGAACAAATCACGGTAGTTTTTAAACGTAGGCTTGCGAACAAAGAAGCGCGGGGGGAACATCCACAGCTCGTCAAGGGGCTTCAGCGACTGCATGATAACGTATACCATGGGCAGGAACATAAAGGCACCGAGCAGAGCGAGAACTATCGTGATACCTGCATCACCGCCGGCCGAGCGGTTGAGGACCACCTTATGCTTTCTGGTACGAAGTTTCTTTGCCATATTACTGACCCACCTTTGACAAAAGTTTCTTGACCAGCATGTTCGCACCGATCATGATTGCAAACAACACAACCGCGATAGACGAGGAATAGCCAACCTCAAAGCGCATACTGCCGTAGTCATCCAAATGGTGCATGATGGTATGTGCCGCATAATCCACGGAGGGGAAGCCGCAAAGAGCCGTAACAACGCCACCAAAGCCAAAGGCAGAGGTGATTGCCATAACGGCACCGAACATCAGCTGAGGCTTCATCGAGGGCAAGGTAATGAACCAAAGCTCCTGCCAACGGTTGCGTACACCGTCAACGGCACCCGCTTCAAACATAGAACGGTCGATGCCCTGCAAGCCTGCGATAAAGGACAGGAAGGAGGTACCCAGCGAGGTCCAGAGTGCAACCACGATGCACAGGGGCATCACGTACTTTGCATCCTGGAAGAACTGAATCTCCGAAGTAATCACGCCAAGGTCAAGCAGAATACCGTTGACCCAGCCGTAAGAGTCACCCGAGAACAGGGTACCCCAGATGAGGTACACCTGACCCGAAATAGAGGGAGCATAGAAGACGAGCGTAACCACCGCACGAATCTTGGGAGGCAGCTCATTGATAAACCATGCAACCATCAAGGACATCAAGTAAGATACAGGGCCTACGATGATAGCAAAAATCAGCGTATTTTTACAAGCAATGATGAAAATATCATCATCAAGAAACAAACGGATGTAATTGTCAAGGAAGACAAAATCCGGTATTTCGAGCAGGTTAAAGTTTGTTAAACTGATCACCATCGAAAGCAACACGGGCACGACCGTGAAGAGCGTAAAGATCAGCATATAAGGCGCAACCATTGCGTAGGCGACCTTGTGCTTCTTCATCTCATTCCATGTCCATTGTGCGCGTGTCATATCCGATCGGATCACCGCTTTTTTCTTTGACATGTTGTTTTCTCCTTACAGCGCTAAATTATAATGTAACCGATTTTGCATCATTGCGTCTTCATCGCCTTGATTGCGTTTTCAATTGCCGTGATGGTAGCCTTAAAGGCCTCGGTCTGAATCAGCTTCATTTCCTCAAGCGCTACGGTCAGGGTATGGTACTCAACCAAATCGTAGTCCTCACGCTCAATATCCTTCATCATATCAGACATCACGGAAATTGCCTGCATACCCACACTGCTGCTTTCACCTGCTGCCGCAATATCGGCATTCCAGGCCTCCTTCAGCTGATCCAATCGCTTGCTCTTGAGGGTCTGACCGATTTCAAGAGTTTCAAGACCGAACTCCTCGCGTTTACGGGTAATTTCCTTATTAATAATGGTGATATAGCTCTGCAGCTCCTCGGTAGGATCCGCGTTACTGTTATACGCAGCAAGGAATGCAAAGTTGGTGTAACGGGTAATAATATAGCTGCCGGGATAGTTGGGGATAGATGCAAGATTGTTGAACTGGAGTCTGAGCTGCGTCAGCTCTGCAGAGGTCCAGGGCATACCCTCAAGCGCCTTTCTGTTTGCTGTTGCGTGCTTTGCGGAAGGGCCGATGATGGCAACCATTTCGTTCGAGTAAACGACCTGGCAATCCTCACCGGAATGCCATACCATAAACTCCCATGCGCGCTTCTGCTCCATCGCACCCTCTTCGCCACCTGCTGCACCGCAGCCGTTCAGCATAACGATAGCCGAGGTTGTCGCAACGCTGCAGTTTTCGATATAGGTGTTGCCGTTTGCATCCACTCTTTCGATACCGGGCATCGGGTAGAAGGCCCACAAGCCCTTAATCTCGGTTGCAAATACCGTAAGCTGGTTATAGGTCGCATTATACGAGGCGAAGCCAATCGGCATCTCGCCGGTACGGAAACGGTTTGCGAAGTCATATTTATAAGGGAAGGAATACATCGTAAAGAAGCTACACATCTTATCGAAGGACTCAAGACCGACGTTGGAGTCAAGATTGATACGCATGCCGTTATCAGCAAAGAGCGTGCCGCCCATCTGATAAAGGAATACCTTATAGTCCGTGTGCATACCGATCTGCATGTTATTTGCCTGCAGCGTAGGAATCGCTGCCAGCACGTCATCCCATGTCTTGGGCACCTCAATATTCAGGTCAGCAAGAATATCCTTGCGGACGAACATCATGGTAAAGTTCTGGGTTTCAGGCAAGCCGTAGCAGTGGTAAACACCCTCCGCATCCTCGATACCAAGCACCGCCATTGCAGCAGCGTTGAAATTCTCCTCCGAGGTGATCTCGTCAAAGTTCGGCATGTTCTCAATCGGCAGAAGCGCACCGCGGATTGCGTAGTTGATAACGTCATCCTCGCTGATACCGATATAAACGTCAGGGCCCATGCCTGCCAGAACAGAGGGCAGAAGCGTACCGCCCGCAACCAGCTTCAGGTTAACGGTAGTGCCATTCTCACTATTGGGTGTAAAATCATTATTAATCAGATTTCGGATAACCTGTGCCTGATCACGTCCGTATGCAAGCCACACGTCGATGGTATCCTTCTCATCCATATCCGTCGCAGTTGCACCCATACGGTCGTAGTTACGGAAGAAGGACATAATAAAGCTCGAAAGCTCGTGAATCAGCGCCTTAAAGAAGCCTGCCTTCGCCTGGGGCAGCTCGCCGTTCAGGGGCTGAATGACAATGTAGTCAAGCTGCAAGGGCTGCGTCTTGGCATCGGACAGCCATGTACCCAAGGAACCGATGTAGGATTTGAGCTGATCGAGATATTTTGCAATCTCATCCTCATTACTGCCCATACGGTCAAGAAGCCATGCTACCTTTTCAAGGGTCGCCACGTTAGAGCTCTTCTCACCGGTGATTTCAGCAAGAAGCCCTGCAATATCGTAAAGCCCCTTAGACTGAATCTTCATATCAATCATAACGTCGGGCATGATACGTGCAAAGCCGTAGTCACGCAGCTCGTCAGGATCTGCTCCGGTCAGCTTCATAATGGCAAGGTAGTCGGCATTGATAGAACTGAGTGCCGCATCCACACGACGAACGATATCGCCCGTGGAGCCAAGTGCCACCTCCATCATGATGGTGTACTCTACACCGGCCTCAAAATAGAACTGATAATCAACGCCGTTGCCACTGTTAAAGAGCGTGGACTGCCAAGCGGAGTTATAATTGAAGCGAATCTGTGTTGCCTCAAGGAAGGGCACCGAGCCATCATAGTAGCCGGGAGCACCAACCGCAGCACCGTTGCTGGAAATACGCAGCGTACGGCAGGTATACATACCGTCGAGCACATTCTGACGGTAGCGTGCGGCAATATTGTACATACCGCTGGTGCTTACCTTAAAGCTGTAGCGCACCCACTGGCCCGCAGTCTGCCATTTCTCGCCGCCCAGCGTATTCAGCATCGTGCAGCCGGTATTGGCAGGCATCGTGGCACCGTCAGTGCGGTCCTCTACAGGATAAATAGTCTGCGAGGAGGTTGCGCCGGGGTACTCGGCCTGAATGACGATTTTATCAGAGCCTGACTGTGCACCCAGAGCGTTGTATTTTGCAAGATACTCCGCATAGGAGCCAAGCGACGTATGCTGAACAAGGCGAATCGCTTTAATGGAAAGAGGCTCGTTGACGGCCTCAAGCGAAATCTCACGCTCGCCGGCCTCAAGCACAAACTCAAAGCTTTCTGCATAGAAGCCGTCTGCATCACGCAGCTCGTACGAGCGCAGCTCAGGCGCCTGTCCCATAGAGGGGCGCAGTTCATTATCATCAATATCACTGACAAAGAAGCGCACAGCGTACTTATTTACAAAATCTGCCGCGGACTGCGTCCATACGGTGGGACAGGTCAGCGCAACATACGCCTGACCGTCCTTGGCGCGTACGTCCGCATCGGCAAACCCTGCTGCAACGGCCTCGGCATACAGCTCAGATACCGAAGCATTCTTGGTCGCATAAACCTCTGCAATCACGTACTCGTTCTTCCACACCTTAGGCAGAGTCAGGAAGCGCGCCTCTGCAAAGGGGATTTTACCGTCAATCATCAGCACGCGCTCGATAGAGGCAGACTTTGCGCCGTCCTCCTTCTTGTCGTCGGGCCAATACTCAATCACAATACTGTACTTGGCAGTTTTAGGGATATTCACCTTCCAAGCAACAGTACCGGAATTGGGGGTAAACAAAACCTCAGGATTATCCGACGGCGTAGGGCGAACCGCAGCGGTGGTGGAATCAGGTGCATAATCTACGCCCTTGATTACAATATCCTCACCGTCATACCGTGGATAAAGTCGCTCATCCGCATATTCCTTGAGATATTCCTCATAGGTCTGTGCGTTCAGCTGTTCCTTAAACTGTTGCAAGCTGCCGTTTGCGCTGGATCCACTCTGCTCGTTTGATGCACTGACAGTCATTGCACCGCCGAACAGAAAGCATACAGCCAAGACGAAAGCCAGAAGTCGTTGGAGCATCTTCTTTTTCATGTTTTCCTCCTCTTACTGCACTCGCAGTTTGTAATACGCGTGGCGCTAACCCGCCACAGGTGCACGCCCTACGCACGCGTGTAAACAAACAAGAACGGCCAAAACCGTTCTCGATTGCCGCATTGCGGCATAAGACCTGCAAGCCCACGTGGGGCTTTGGTGTATGGCAACATTTTAGCACAGGTACGGCGCAAAAGTCAAGCAGAAATTTCTCGCGCATTATGCGTATATGCGTAGACTTACTTCCTTCGCCTGTGCAGGCAGACAACACCGCAACAAGGTTTTTTCGCAAAATTTCGTCAGTTTTTCATCACCAATTCCCAAAATGTTAAATTGTATTTACCTAGATGCGCCGTGCGCCGCATAAAGTGTCCGAAATATCTCGTTTTTTCGTCACCTTCTCCAAACCGCCCTCCTTCACCGCGCTTCTTGCGTAAATAAAATTTAACACGCTCGTTTTGCCGTACCATTTTCGGACTGTGTTTTTGCTCGCTTTGCCGCAAAAAAAGTTTGTGCAGGTTAGCCAAAAAAGCGCCGCTTTTTTCTACACTGAAAGCAGCACGTGCAAATTCACTTTCTTCTTTGTTTTTACAAAAAATTCACATTTACATCCGTTTCATCGGCGCGCACACATGCGCGCACGGTTGTCAATTCATAAATTGGTGTTTTTTTCCATCTCGACCAAAAACATAACGTCCGAAATTGGGGAAATACTAACACCAAGCAAGCGCAGCTTACTGCGCAAAATTATGCGAAAGGCGGTCTTTACCATGATGAAGCGCTTCACTCTATTTCTGTTATCTCTTTTATTGATTTCCCTGCCTCTTGGCAGCTGCGGACGAAACAAGAACACCGACGTGCACGTGTTTTACTACACCTACAGCGATCCGTATATATCCTCGGTGCGCGCTGCACTCGACAGCGAGCTTGGCGGGGCGGGGCTTTCCTATCAGGATTATGACGGCAACGGCAACCAAACGACGCAAACAGAGCAAATCCGCACCGCAATCACAAAGGGCGCCAAGGCTCTGCTTGTTAATATTGTAAACACCGGTTCCGACGATGCCGCAAGAGAAATTACCGAGCTTGCAAAAAACGCGGGCGTACCGCTTATATTCTTCAATCGCGAGGTAAGCGACACCATCATCAATAGCTATGACAATTGTGCCTTCATCGGCACACGTGCCGAGGAAGCGGGTATTCTGCAGGGTGAAATGATCGGCGAGTATCTGCTTGCCAACTATCAGAAATGCGATCTCAACGGCGACGGCGTCATCTCCTATATTCTTTTTAAGGGTGAGGAAGGCAACAATGAGGCTATTTTCCGAACCAAATACAGCGTTGAGGACGCCAACAAAATGCTTGCCGCAGCAGGCAAGCCTGCCCTGCGCTTTTACGACACCGCTAATCCCAACGGATATCTCGTAGACCGTAACGGACAATGGTCGGCAACCGCAGCCAACGAATATATGACCACCGCACTGACAGCCTACAACACCGCTGCAGGCAACATGATTGAGCTGGTCATCTGCAACAATGACGGTATGGCAGAGGGGGCAATATCTGCGCTCAACGCCGCAGGCTATAACAAGGGTGGCAACAGTCCCACCATTCCCGTTTTTGGTGTAGATGCAACCGATGCAGCCAAAACGCTCATCAAGAACGGGCAGATGGCAGGAACAGTCAGACAGGACGCCACAGGTATGGCAAAGGCACTGCTGCACCTCGCCAAAAATGCTACCACGGAGGGACGTGAGCTGATGGCGGATACAAGCAACTTTACGGTAGATGAGGCGGTGCGTAAAATCCGCATTCATTACGAAAAATATGTCGGCTAACGAAGCAAAGAGCGCACCATTTCTGCTTGAAATGAAGGGCATCAGCAAAAGCTTTCCCGGCGTAAAAGCCTTGCAAAGCATATCACTGAAGGTGCGTCCGGGCACCGTACACGCACTCATGGGCGAAAACGGGGCGGGAAAGTCAACGCTGATGAAATGTCTTTTCGGCATTTACACCGAGGACGAAGGCGAAATATTGCTTGACGGGCGCGCGGTACACTTCAGCAGCCCACGCGAGGCGCTCGAAAACGGTGTTGCCATGGTGCACCAGGAATTAAATCAGGCGCTGGGCCGCAGCGTAATGGATAACATCTGGCTCGGACGTTATCCAACCAAGCTGGGTGTATTCGTTTCCCAGCGTGAGATGCATAGAAAAACGCAGGACGTGTTTGAAAACCTTGGCCTTTCCATTGATCCTGCACGCATCATGGCTACCATGCCTGTGGCAGAAAGACAAATGGCGGAAATTGCAAAGGCAGTATCCTACAATGCACGCATTATCGTCCTCGATGAACCAACCTCGTCGCTTACCGAAAGCGAGGTGGAAAGGCTTTTTACCATCATCGATATGCTGAAAAAGCGCGGCTGCGGCATCATTTATATCTCCCACAAAATGGAAGAAATTCTACGCATCAGCGATGATATCACCGTGATGCGTGACGGACGCAACGTGGCAACCGCACCTGCCGCCCAAATGTCAATGGAAAAAATCATCAGTCTGATGGTTGGCAGAGAGCTTTCCAGCCGCTTCCCACCAAAAACCTCCAAGCCGGGGGAGGTGATTTTCCGCGCAGAAGGGATCTCCTCCCGCTATCAACGCGTAAAGAACGTTTCCCTCACACTGCGGCGTGGGGAAATTGTTGGTCTGGCAGGCCTGGCAGGCGCAGGACGTAGTGAGTTTTTTGAAAATATTTTCGGCATTTCGGTGCGCTCGGGCGGCAAGCTTTTTTTAAACGGACAGGAGATCGGCAACCACACCTCGCGTGAGGCAAAGCGAAACGGCTTCGCTTTTGTTACAGAGGAGCGCCGTTCCACGGGTATCTTTGGTATTCTGAATATCACCGAAAACACCACCATATCCTCACTTCCCCGCTTTCTTCAAAGTAAAATTCTGATAAATGACCGCAAACGTAGCGAGAAAACGGCGGAAATCATCAAACGTCTCTCAATCAAGACCGCCTCGCAAAAAACGCAAATCCGCACGCTGTCCGGTGGCAATCAGCAAAAGGTAATCTTTGGCCGATGGTTACTGACAGACCCCGATATTTTCCTGCTTGACGAGCCGACACGCGGTATTGATGTCGGTGCAAAATATGAAATCTATCAGCTGATGGAGGAGCTTGCCGCACGCGGCAAATCCATTCTGGTGATTTCCAGCGAGCTGCCCGAATTGCTTGGCATCTGTCACCGTATTTATGTTATGTCGGGTGGCGAGGTGACAGGAGAGGTACAGGCAGACACTGCCACACAAGAGGAAATTATGGCATTTGCTGCACAAAATGTATAAGGACGGGGTGGATTTTTACAGAAAGGCAACGGTATGAAGATAAACTGTATTGAAAAAATAAAATCCATGGATAAGCGCGAACGGCGGGCATACCTTGGCGAGCTATTCATCAACAATTCTCTCTATATCTTTCTGATAGCCGCCATTGTTCTGATTGAATGCCTCAACCCGCGTTTTCTTTCCTGGTCCTCGATCGTGAACATTATTTCACTATCCGCAGCGAATTTGCCCATCGCCCTCGGCATTGCAGGGGCTATTATTCTCACGGGTACGGATCTTTCTGCGGGACGCATTGTCGGCCTTGTCGCTTGCGTTTCTGCCGCGCTTTTGCAAACAACGGGATATGCAGCCAAGGTTTTTCCGGGGCTGAAAACGCTCCCCATTCCCCTTGTATTTTTGCTGATTATTGCCATCGGTGCTCTGATCGGCTTCATCAACGGTTATTGCACGGCAACCTTCCATTTGCACCCCTTTATTGTCACGCTTTCCACACAATTAATCGTGTACGGTGCGCTGCTTCTGTTTTTGATGATTGGAAACAATAACGGCCAATCTATTTCAGGATTGGCTCCCGCGTATACCAATTTTATCAAGGGCAGTATTTTCTCCTTTGGCGGCACACCAATACCCAATTACGTCTGGTACGTGATCGTGATTACCGTTATCATGTGGTTTGTCTGGAACAAAACCACATTTGGCAAAAATATGTTTGCCGTGGGCTCTAATCCGGAGGCTGCAAATGTATCCGGCGTTAACGTAAAGCGTGTCATCATTCTCGTGTTTATGTTGGCAGGCATCCTTTACGGTGTCACAGGCTTTATTGAGGCCGCCCGTATTGGTTCAAACAGTGCCGCAACAGGCCTTAACTATGAGCTTGATGCAATTGCCGCCTGCGTCATTGGCGGCGTATCATTCGTAGGCGGTACCGGTAAAATCGGCGGTGTCATTCTCGGTGTCGTGTTGCTTCGCCTGATTTTTGTCGGTCTGACCTTTCTTGGCATCGATGCCAATATGCAATATATCATCAAGGGCTTAATTATTCTCATTGCATGCGCCATTGATATGCGAAAATACCTTGTACGCAGATAAGAAAAAAGGCATAGCCTGTCCCTCGAAAAGAGAATCAGGCTATGCCATATATTTTTATTTTACAGTAGGATTGCATTTTCAGCAAATTGGTGTTATAATGGAAAATAAAGAATGATATAAACTGCGGAGGTTTATCATGAAGGATATTTTGCGTGCAGGCATCGCAGTGCCTACACTTACTCCCGCTGATGTCACAGGAAATACCGAAAAAATTGCCGAATACATCAAAAGCGCCGCGCGCGAAGGTGTAACAATCCTTTCCTTTCCCGAGCTATGCCTGACCGGCTACACCTGTGGGGAGCTTTTTCACACCGACCTGCTGCTTTCACGGGCAGAGCAGGCACTCTGCCTGCTGGCAGGCGCCACCCCTGAGGGCATGATCGTTGCCGTCGGTGCGCCACTTCTGATCGACGGCCAGGTATATAACACTGCTGTTTTTCTTTCCGGCGGAAAAATTATCGGTGCAGCACCTAAGCTTCTCCCCCATGGGGGTATGCGCGATGAGAGCCGCTATTTCACCCCCGGTACTGCCCTGAACGGTACGGTGCTGCATACCCTAAACTGCTTCACCTTCCCCGTAAGCACCTCCCTTCTTTTGCGCGCCGCTGATGGCGCAACTGTTGGTACAGTGCTTGGCGAGGACGCTGCAAGCCCCCTATCTCACGCATCTGTTTTAGCTCTTGGCGGCGCTGAGATTATACTCAACCTTTCCGCTGCTCCCGCATTGGCCGGCAATCGAAAACAACGCTTGAACGCCCTGCTGACACAGGCCTCTGCCATAAAAGTCGCATATCTTTATGCCGCTGCAGGCGTGGGAGAATCTGTTGCAGACCAGCTTTATTGCGGTCAGGGACTGATTGCGCTTGAGGAGGATATCCTTGCCGAAAACAATGCAGTTGCCGATAGTGACTATCTCCTGATCGCCGATATTGACCTTGGCCGTATCCGCTATGATCGTCGCCATGACCGCAGCTTTGCAGATGCTGCTCTGTGCTACGGTACAAAGGATACGGTGGAAGAAATTCCCCTTCCCTTTCCCCTTTCAACCTCGGATGGCAAGCGCCTTCGCATTTCCCGTCTGCCCTTTGTGCCAGACAGCAAGCCCCTGCGCGATGCCCACTGCCTCGAAATTTTTGAAATTCAGGCAACCGCGCTCGCCAGACGTCTTAATGTGGTGGGGGGTAAGCTGACCGTAGGCATTTCGGGTGGACTCGACTCCACCCTTGCCCTGCTTGTTGCAGTACGTGCCATGGATCAATTAAACCTCCCCCATACCAATATCACTGCCGTGACAATGCCCTGCTTTGGCACCTCTGACGATACACTGCAAAACGCCCTTGCACTGATGGAAAAGCTTGGCGTAACCGCTATGACCATTCCGATTGGTGATGCCGTGCTTCAGCACTTTAAGGATATCGGTCACGATGCAAATGACTACTCGGTCACCTACGAAAACAGTCAGGCACGCGAGCGCACGCAGGTTTTAATGGACCTTACCAACAAGCGCGGCGGCATTGTACTGGGAACAGGCGACCTCTCTGAAATGGCACTTGGTTGGTGTACCTACAATGGCGACCATATGAGCATGTACGGTGTCAACTGCGGCGTACCCAAGACCTTAATTCGCTTTATCATAGAGGCTATTGTGGATCAATCTCTCCTGCCTGATGCAAAAGATGTCCTCTACCGCATCATTGACACGCCCATCAGTCCCGAGCTCTTACCCCCCGATGCAGTGGGCAGAATCGCACAGAAAACCGAGGATATTGTGGGACCATATGCCCTGCATGATTTCTTCCTCTACTACACTGTGCGTTACGGCTATCGTCCTGCCAAGCTTTACGCCCTGGCGCGCATTGCCTTTGCCGACATCTTTGAAAATGATACCATCAAAAAATGGCTGACTGTATTTACCAAGCGTTTTTTCACACAGCAATTCAAAAGAAACTGCGTGCCTGACGGCATTAAGGTCAGCGCGGTAGGACTTTCTCCCCGCGGCGACTTCACCATGCCCTCTGATGCCGCAGCTGATGATTGGCTTTCTGACATTGCCGATCTTTAAAAATAAAAAACCGACGCAATTGCG
>JAZOSC010000036.1:0-3361 GCA_045656925.1 Eubacteriales bacterium
GGCAACGCCAACAGCGCCTGCACCCTCGGCAACCAGCTTCTGCTTCTCCATCAGCGTGAGAATAGCTGTAGCAATCTCATCCTCTGTAACCGTGACAATTTCATCAACGTATTCGTTAATGAGCTTAAAAGTATTATCGCCAGGGTGCTTGACCGCAATACCGTCTGCAAAGGTGGATACGCTATCCAGCGTGATCTGCTTGCCCAGCCTTATGCTCTCTGCCATGCTGGCAGCGCGCTCAGCCTGCACACCGTAAACCTTCACGCGGGGATTCAAATGCTTAATGGCAAAGGCCACACCGGAAATCAGGCCGCCGCCACCAATCGGTACAACCACCGCATCGGCATCTGCAATCTGCTCAAGAATCTCAAGGCCAATCGTCCCCTGGCCCGCAATCACATCATCATCGTCAAAGGGATGAATAAAGGTTGCACCTGTTTCATCGCGCAATTCGATCGCCTTGGCATAGGCATCATCATAAGCGCCCGGCACAAGGCATGCCTCCGCCCCGAAGGCCTTGGTTGCCTCTACCTTACTGATGGGCGCGCCGTCAGGCATACAGATGACGCTTTTAATGCCCATCTTCTGCGCCGCAAGGGCTACACCCTGCGCGTGATTGCCCGCGCTACAGGCAACAATGCCTCTCGCGCGCTCGGCAGCAGTCAACTGACTAATCTTATAATAAGCACCGCGCAGCTTGAAGCTGCCCGTCAGCTGCAGGTTTTCTGTTTTCAGATACAGGTCGCAATCCGTAGACATATTGCGCGCCTGAATGAGGTCGGTTCTGCGTGCCACGTCACGTAGCACAAAGGCCGCCTGATAGATTTTATCCAGTGTTAGCATACTATCCTCTTAAATCGTAACGCGCCAACCAAACGGATCGTCAAGCTTACCCGTCTGAATGCCCGTAATGGTATCGTAAAGCTTCTGGCTCACAGAGCCGATGCCACCATCACCGATGGTCATGACATCGTCCTTATAGCGAAGCTTACCGACAGGAGAAATAACTGCGGCCGTACCTGTGCCAAAGACCTCCTCCAGCTTGCCGTTTGCCTGCGCCTCCAGCAGCTCATCGACCGAAATGCGTCTTTCCTCACAGGGAATACCCCAGGAGGTCAGAAGCTGCAAAACGGAATTACGGGTAACACCGGGGAGAATCGAGCCGTTCAGCATCGGTGTGACCACCTTGCCATCAATCTTGAAGAAGATGTTCATGGCACCGACCTCCTCAATATAACGGCGCTCCACACCGTCAAGCCAGAGCACCTGTGAGAAGCCTGCATCGTGCGCCTTGACCTGTGCGGCAAGAGAGGCTGCGTAATTGCCGCCCGTCTTGGTGTAGCCGATGCCGCCCTTGACTGCACGCACATAGTCATCCTCAATCCAGATACCGACGGGGGCAAGGCCCTCGCTGTAATAGGCACCGCTGGGAGAAAGAATCACCATAAAGAGGTAGGTTTTAGAAGGGGCAACACCCAGGAATGCATCGGTTGCAATCACAAACGGACGAATGTAGAGAGAGGTGCCGGGGGCGGTGGGAATCCAATCCTCATCCACCTTGACAACAGCCTTGACAGCCTCTACGAAAATATCCTCTGGAATTTCGGGAATACAAAGGCGGCGATTACTGTCGTTTGCACGCTGTGCATTCTTTTCGGGGCGGAAAAGATAGGTCTTGCCGTCCTCACCGCGATAGGCCTTCATACCCTCAAACATTTCCTGCCCATAGTGGAATACCACGCAGGCAGGCGAAAGAGAAATATCGGCAAACGGCTCAATACGGGCATCATGCCAGCCCATGCCCTCGGTATAATTCATCACAAACATATGGTCGGTAAAAATCTTACCGAAGCCAAGCGCACCCGTCGGCTTTTCCTTGGGCGAATTCGTTCTCGTTACTTTGATATCAAGCATACTGTTAAATCCTTTCCATGATCTTATCCGTCATGGCGGTACAGGTGAGCGGTTCCATTTGGAGATCGGTCAGAATATCCGCCGTGCGATAGCCATCCTCAATCACGCCTGCAACGGCAGCCTCGATATCATCAGCCTCCTTTACAAGGTCAAAGGAATAGCGAAGCATCATTGCAGCAGAAAGAATGGTGGCAATGGGATTTGCTTTGTTCTGTCCTGCAATATCGGGGGCAGAGCCGTGAATTGGCTCATACAGACCGCACTTACTTGCACCAAGCGAGGCCGAGGCCAGTAAGCCGATCGAGCCTGTGATCTGCGAGGCCTCATCGGAGAGAATATCGCCGAACATATTTGACGTGACGACGACATCGAAGCGGGAGGGATCGCGGATCAGCTGCATCGCGGCATTGTCAACCAGCATATCCGAAACGGCAACGTCGGGGTATTCCGCCGCGATACGGTGCACCGTTTCGCGCCAGAGTCTTGATGTTTCAAGCACGTTTGCCTTATCAATGCTGACCACGTTCTTGCGGCGCTTTCTTGCCGTTTCAAAGGCGACGCGTGCAATACGCTCCACCTCATGAACGCTGTATGCCTCGGTATCATACGCCTCGGGGCCGTATTGCCCCTCACGACGGCCGCGCTCGCCAAAGTAAATGCCACCTGTCAGCTCACGGACAATCACAAGGTCAAAGCCGCGGTCAATAATATCGGGACGCAGCGCGCAGGCTCCCTTCAGTGCAGGAAAAATACGGGCTGGGCGCAGATTTGTATAAAGGCCCAGCGCGGCACGCAGCCCAAGCAGCGCCTTTTCGGGACGCAGATTACCGGGGAGCGTATCCCACTTTGGCCCGCCGACCGCACCGAGCAGCACGCTATCACTGCTCTTGCAGCCCTCTACCGTTTCGGCAGGCAGCGGCTCGCCGCACGCATCAATGGCGGCACCACCTGCAAGATATCGGGTAAACTGAAAGGTGTGACCGTACTTTTGTCCGATTTTTTCAAGCACGCGAACGGCACTGTCCACAATTTCAGGGCCAATGCCATCGCCGCGCACCAACGCAATATTGTAATTCATTATGCTTCCCCCTTCTGCTTTGCTACGAGATAGGGAAGAAGTCCGCCCTGCTCGATAATGCGGTTGATAAAGGCGGGAAAAGGTGTAGCCTGAAAGCTTTGGCCCGTGGTCAGATTGGTAATCACGCCCGTATCGGCGTCAACCTGTACCGTATCACCCTTTTTGATGCCCTTTACAGCCTCGGGGCACTCTAAAATCGGAAAACCGATGTTGATGGCGTTGCGGTAAAAGATGCGTGCAAAGCTTGCGGCAATCACGCAGGAAATGCCGCTTGCACGAATCGCGATGGGCGCGTGCTCACGGGAGGAGCCACAGCCAAAGTTTTCGCCGCCAACCATAATGTCACCTGCCTGTACCTCGCTAACAAAC
>JAZOSC010000037.1:0-9059 GCA_045656925.1 Eubacteriales bacterium
GTGCTTTCTACCACCTTTGATAAATATTGTTATGTATCGCTTCGCCGATTGCCGCCGCTATTCCCCTATGAAAGCGAGCTGGTGTACAGCAGGACCGAGCGCGTGCGCGCGATTGGCGAAATTGAGCATCCGGCTATTAGAGAGGCACTGCGTTGGCAGGGGCTCTCCCGCGTTCGCCTTACCTATGATGCCGATCTGCCTGCCCGTTCGGGATTGGGTACCAGCAGTGCCTTTGCTGTGGGAATGCTGCATGCCATACATGTGGCAAAGGGGGAGCCTGTTACTCCCTTGATGCTGGCTGAGGAGGCCATTGAGCTGGAGCGCGTGCGATGCGGCGAGAGTGGCGGCGTGCAGGACCAGCTTGCGACAGCCTTTGGCGGTCTGAACCGCATGGATTTTGAGGGTGATTCCTTAACGGTAACACCCCTTGCCGTTTCTCCTGACAGGCGCGCAGCGCTTGCGGGAAATCTTCTCCTTTTCTTTACGGGGGTTTCCCGTTTCTCCATGGCATTGCAGGAGGCGCATCGCAGGGCGATTCCCGAGAAAACAAGAGAGCTTTGTCTGATGCGCGATATGGCAAGAACGGGAGTGGAGCTGCTGCTTGGCGGCGCACCTCTTTCCGAGTTTGGACTGCTGCTGCACGAGGCCTGGTGCTTAAAGCGCGGCATTGCCGCAGCAATTACCAACGATGAGATCGATGCCTTATATCAAAGGGCACGCGGGGCAGGTGCGCTTGGCGGTAAGCTTCTCGGTGCGGGCGGCGGCGGCTTCTTGCTGTTTTATGCAGAGCCCGATAGGCAGGAAGCGGTGCGAAGGGCGCTTTCTCCTCTTGTGGAGATTCCTTTCAATTTTACCGATACGGGGACAGCACTTGTAACGAATACAGGGTTTTAAAAAAACAGGCAGACGGTATCAGAAATGATACCGTCTGCCTGTTTTATGCTATTTGAAGGGCGCGCATGGCGTTAAGGATAGCCAGCACACAGACGCCAACGTCTGCAAAAATGGCAAGCGGCATTTGCCAGGCGCCCAGCAGACCGAGCGCGGCCGTCAATAGCACGGCGCCCTTGACGGCAAGCGTGAGAATGATGTTTTGCCGTACGATACGAAGCGTGCGTCTGGCGTGGCGAATGGCACAGGAAAGCTTTCTCACGTCGTCGTCCATGAGGACAACATCTGCAGCCTCAATGGCGGCATCGCTGCCAAGAGCACCCATGGCAACGCCGACGTCTGCCCGTGCAAGGACGGGTGCATCATTGATGCCGTCGCCCGCAAATAAAACGGCGCCCTTGTGCGGCATGGTGAGCAAAATTTCAATTTCGCGCACCTTGTCTGCGGGCAGAAGACCTGCACGGTATTCGGTAATGCCAAGCAGATCTGCGGTAGCCTTTGCTGCGCCCTCGCGGTCACCCGTCAGCATCACAGTGCGCGTAACACCTGCACGCTTGAGTGATGCAATGGCATCCTTTGCCGCTTCCTTTGGCGTATCGGCCAGGAGAATGCAGCCAAGATACGTGCCGTTGCGTGCGACATAGAGGGCGGTTCCTTCTGTTTCTATGGCGTGGGGGAGGGCATTTTCCATACGCATCAGTGCGAGATTGCCAACTGCAATGCGTGCGCCCTTTATGATCGATATTACGCCCCGGCCTGCAAGCTCGCGCGTTTCGGTAAGGGCGGGGAGTGGCTGCTTGACGGCCCTTTGCAGGGCCAATGCCAGCGGGTGGTTAGAGGCCTGCTCCGCTGTGGCTGCAAGCGTGAGCAATGCGTCGCCGTCTATGCCGACAGGAGAAATTTTTGTGACGGTAAAGCTGCCGGTTGTCAGCGTGCCCGTTTTATCCAGTGCGACAATGCCGGTGCGTGCCAGCTGCTCTACGTAGGATGAGCCCTTGATGAGAATACCGTTTCTTGCCGCGCCGCCCAGTCCACCAAAGAAGGAAAGGGGTACTGAAATGACGAGCGCGCAGGGGCAGGAAATGACAAGGAAGGTCAGGGCGCGTGCAAGCCATATGGGAAAGACGGTGCGGAATTCGCCGGATAGTAATGGCGGCAGAAATGCCAACAAAATGGCAGATATGACGACAAACGGGGTGTAAAGCCGTGCAAAACGGGTGATGAAGCGTTCATTTTTCGCTTTTTTATCGGCGGCATGCTCTACAAGGTCAAGGATGCGGGATGCCGTGGAGTCGGCGAAGGGCTTGTCAACACGCACCGTAAGTGCGCCTGTCAGGTTGGTGGAGCCACTGAATACAGTATCCCCCACCGCTACCGCGCGCGGCAAGGCCTCCCCTGTGAGGGCGGCGGTATCCAGCGTGGAGCAGCCCGTCAGCACCGTGCCGTCCAGCGGCACACGCTCGCCTGCACGCAAGGAAATCACCTCGCCAACCCCGACCTCGTCGGGGGAGAGAACCAGCTCCTTTCCATTACGCAGAACACGTGCCGTGTCGGGACGGATATCCATCAGCGCGGCAATGGAGCGACGGCTTTTGCCCACGGCAATTTTCTGAAACAGCTCTCCTGCCTGATAAAATATCATGACAAAAACAGCCTCTCTGAATTCAGGCTCACCTGTCGGCAGAAATCCGATGGTGAGCGCCCCTGCGGTAGCAAG
Organism: Eubacteriales bacterium; assembly: GCA_045656925.1. Lineage (GTDB taxonomy): Bacteria > Bacillota > Clostridia > Oscillospirales > CAG-272 > Firm-07. The sequence goes on from JAZOSC010000037.1 coordinate 2,609, forward strand.
TACCATCAGCAGATTTTCATCAAATATCTGTCCGTGCAGAATATTGCTGCCTGCACGGCGTAAAACATCATAGCCAACGGTAAGGTAAGCGGGCAGATACAGGCAAAGCGTTTGCCACAGCGCCAGACGGTCACGGAAAAGGTGCTCGACCAGCATGGCGGCAATCAGTAGCAGCGATGCGCCCGCAATGCGATATAGTAATTTTGCTTGCTTTCGTGTCATGTGGAAAGAAGCCTGCAATCTGGCTCGATTTTACGGCAGACCTTCAGTGCCTTTTTCAATACGGCGTCAAAAATCTCGTCATCGGCCTCAAGTGTCAGCTTTTTCGCAATAAAATTGACAGAAACTGCGGTGACGCCCTTGATTTTGCGAATGCCGTCTTCCATACGCGCCGCACAATGCGCGCAATCAAGCTCCTCAATTATAAATACTTTTTTCATCGGTAGTCTCCCTGATTGTTTTCGGTAATATGCTCCATTCCCTGATTCAGAATGGTGTGAACGTGGTCATCGGCAAGTGTGTAAAAAATCGCCTTTCCGCTACGGCGCCAGCGCACCAGCTTGGCAGCCTTGAGGATACGGAGCTGGTGTGATATGGCGGATACCGTCATGCCAAGCAGCCCTGCAATATCGCAGACGCAAAGCTCCCGCCGGGAGAGCACGTAGAGAATACGCATTCGCGTGCTGTCGCCAAAGATGCGGAACAGCTCGGCAAGGTCAAGCACAGCGGCCTCTGGTGGGAGTGCTTCTTGCACGGCAAGGATGGCATCCTTATGTGTGTGCAGAAGGGAACAGATGGGAATGTCGTTGCTCATTTTAAATCTCCGTTTGCTTATAATTGAACAATCGTTCAAATGTTTACAATGACAGTATAGCATGTGCGAGCGAAAATGTCAAGATTTATTAAGGGGAGAAACGCGTTGAAAACAGCATGCAGGGGAGCGTCTATGATTGATTTTTACTTTTTTAAAAAAGGGGTTGACAAACCGCGGGTGTTAGGCTATAATAATAAGGCGAGTTTTGCAAACGGCGCTCGCAGGGTACACGGGAGAAAGAAAAAATCCCGTATTTGGAGAAGTACTCAAGTTGGCCGAAGAGGCGCCCCTGCTAAGGGTGTAGGTCGGATTTAAACCGGCGCGAGAGTTCAAATCTCTCCTTCTCCGCCAGAAAAAACGACAGGTTTCGACCTGTCGTTTTTTTATCCATTGCGAAGCAGAGGTATATCATCACGCTTTAGCGTGCGTATCATCACCGTAGGTGTATCTCATCAGCCGAAGGCTGTATCCTCTTTCACAATGATGATATACAACATTTCGTGTCGGTGATATGCAACTCTGCGTCTTGATTTGTTTGCAATTGTGTGATACAATAACAACCGATAAATAAGAATTTAACAGAGGTTATGTATGCTTGAAAAAATGAGTGATTTCTTTGAGGCAAGACTTGACGGATATGATGAGCATATGATGACTAACATCGAATATGCAAGCGAGTTCTATCCTTTTACGGCAAAGCAATTACCGACCGCTGAAAACTGTTGCATACTTGATTTGGGTTGCGGTACAGGATTGGAACTGCAAGAATATTATAAGCTTAATTCTTCGGCAAAGGTTACGGGAATAGACCTTTCACAAGGAATGCTAACCGAGCTTCAACGAAAATTCGTTGGCAAGAATATAACCTTGATTCTTGACTCATATTTTGATGTTCCGCTTGGTGAAAATGTGTTTGATGCCGCTGTGTCTGTTGAAAGTCTGCATCATTTTACAAAAGAGGAGAAAATTCCCCTATATGCTAAACTTCATACTGCACTGAAAGAAAACGGTTACTTTATACTGACGGATTACTTCTCCTTGTCGGATGACGAAGAAGAGATGCATCGTCAAAACTTGATTGCCTTAAAAACAGAACAAGGTATTACCGATGACGAGTTTTACCATTATGATACACCCCTCACTGTGAAACACGAGATTGAAGCATTACTTGAAGCAGGTTTTTCCAATGTCGAGGTTTTGAACCATTGGGGAGCAACATACACCGTTAAGGCAGTTAAATAACTGACAAATTCCAATTTATCGAACGGCATAAGTGATGTGATTTTGCTGCTTTTTTCGTTTTTGCAAATGATGCTGGCTGCTTGTCGTAGGCTTTTTTGCCGTCAAACGAAAGGGCTGCGGAGCGGCGCAATGCAGGCGATGCCCCTCTTGAATTGATCAAAGGAGATCGAGGTATGAAATTCTTGTGTAGGATTCACAAAAAATTATGGTACACGCTGGCGCTGCTGTTGGTGGTGGCAAGCGCGGCCTTCCTTGTTTTATATTTTGCGGTTATCCGGCCAGACGCACGTGCCGAGGCGGAGCATCGGCGCATGACAGAGGAATATTATAACGCGAAGCTTTCGCAATATGCGACCGAGAACGTGCAGTATGCCGATTATGAGATCGAGGTTGCTTTTGTGGGTGACAGCCTGACCGATGGCTACGATCTTGCAAAATATTATCCGCAGTATAAGACGGTAAATCGCGGCATCAACGGCGATACCACGGTAGGGCTTGAAAAGCGTCTGCAGACCTCGCTTTATGACCTGAAGCCACAAGTGGTAGTAATGCTGATCGGTGCCAATAATTTGGATACGATGTTTGATAATTACGAATCAATTTTAAAGGGCCTGCGGGAGAATCTGCCCGATACCGAGGTGGTGCTGCTTTCCCTGACCGCCATGGGCGGGGATTGGGGGGCAAAAAATCAGCTGGCCGCTTATCAGAATGTTAAAATCAAGCTGCTGGCTGAACAATATGGGTACACCTTTGTTGATCTTTTTTCTGCACTTTACGATGTTTCTATTGGTGAGGTTCATGCGGGTTATACGGTCGACGGGGGGCATTTTACGCATGAGGGCTATCTTGTCTTGACAAATGAAATCACACCTGTATTGCAGGGATTGCTTGGTAAATAAAGATTAAAAACGGACGGTGCGGAGCGTTGCACCGTCCGTTTTTCAGCCTTGAAATCCCGTCCAAAAGTTTTTTGTTGCGAAACAAAGATAAATATGCTATAATAAAATAGATGAAATGTGCGATATGTCGATCAATAAGATTTCTGAAGGAGTGTGATTTCGATGGGCGAGCAGGCTGCTGCGGCACCAAAGAAAAAGAAAAAGGGGAAGGGCTTAAAAAAGGTTGCAATTGCGATGCTGGCTTCCCTGGCAGGGGTGAGTGTAACCGAGGTTGCGGCTGCAGTTGTTGCATACGATGCCATTTTCCCGCGCTATGAGCGCCCCGATTATGCGATTGCGGCAGGACTCTACGACTACAGCCGTATCGCCGACGTGCTTCCCCGTGAGGTGCTGCGCTTTGCCTCGCAGGGTGCGGAGCTTTGCGGCTATTATTATCCCTCGGAAAACCCGCGCGGCCTGGTGGTTGTGGCACACGGCTTTCATGCAGGGGCAGACGATTATCTGCCCCTGATTGAGGCTGTGGTCAATGCGGGCTATGCAGTCTTTACCTATGACGTGACGGGAACCTATGATTCGGAGGGGGAGTCGGTCGTCGGTATGTGCCAGTCCCTGGTCGACCTTGATTGTGCGCTGAATTTCGTAAAAAGTCACCCCATTGGCAGGAATTTGCCGCTTTTCCTGATTGGTCACAGCTGGGGCGGATATGCTGCGGCATCGGTGATGGCACTGCATACTGACGTGCGCGCCTGCGCGCTGCTTGCACCGATGTACAACGGCGCTACGATGATGGTGGAAAAGGGCGAGCAGTATGTCGGGAAGCTGGCGTATATGTCAAAGCCCGTGTTTGACGTTTATCAGCGTATGCTTTTTGGGGATTATACAGGTTACAACGGTGTGCAGGGCATCAATGCAACCGATGCTTACGTGCTGATTGCACAGGGCATTGACGATACCGTGATTACGATGAACGGACAGTCTATTACGGCACATCGTGATGAGATTACCAATCCGCACGTCACCTACTACCTCGGCCGCGGCTCACAGGGCACGCATACGGGCATCTGGCACTCTGATGCAGCGGAGGAATATGCAAGAAAGCTGCAAAGCGACGTTAAGCGCTTTGAGATTGAAAACGGAAGGAAGATGACCTACGAGGAGCAGGTTGCCTTTTATAGAACGGTTGACCACCGTCTTTACAGTGAGGTCAATCAGGAATTGATGACAAAAATCATTGCAACCTTCGAAAAGGGCTTGCAGATATAAATGAAGGGAGTTTTTTATGTATTGCTCAAAATGTGGAAAGCAGATTGATTATCATGCAATGGTCTGCAATGAGTGTAAGGCTGCAGAGGCCGGGTATACGGGCGGATATTATACTGCGCCGACTGATACACCCGTAACACCCGTTGCACCTGTGCAAAGCACGCGTATGGTAGGCTTTGGTAAGGCATTGACGGGTACGATTCTTGGCTTTGTCGGTATTTATTTTGCGGTATTTGCAATCACCTTTGCTGTACTTTCTCCCGTAGCCGGCATTGTGCTCAATATCATTGCGCTGGCCCTTGGTATTCTTTCACTTGTTTTTGGGGTGCAGTCGATCAAAACCTTCAAGGTGCTGAAAAACGGCCCCGGTGGATCTCCGATTGCCACGCTGGTGCTTGGCATTGCGGGTACGGTTTTTGCAGGGTTTACACTGCTGTTTGCATTGCTGGCTGTTTTTATGATTGTGCTGGGATTTTCGGGTGCATTCGTGTATTTGGATTAAAGGAGAGAAAACAAAATGTATTGTACCAATTGCGGCAAACAGATCGATTACGATTCACCCGTTTGCGTGGAGTGTGCGCGCGCAGCCGAAGCGCGTGCCAAGGGCGGCTGGCAAAACGGCGCACAAAACGGTGCGTATCAGCAAGGCGGCGGAGAGAATACATACGAGAGCTATTATTCCTTTGAGCCGATCAGCCCCGATATTTTTGAGGCGGGACAAAGCACGGCATACGGCACGCGACGGGCAGACCAGCAGCCTGCTGCAGGCAATGGGGGCGGACACAAGCTCGGACTTGGCCGTGCAATCGTTGCGGCAGTGCTGGCGCAGCTGTCGGCAATCTTTCTCTCGGTTTTTGTGGAGGAGGAGGCAGCGGTGCTGCTTACGGCCATGATGCTTACCTCTCTACCCTGTGCCATTGTAGCACTTTGTATGGGAATTGCCTCTATCAGATGCTTCCGCAACGCGCGCCGTAAGGGGCTCGGTTTGCCGATTGCTACGCTGATTATCGGTATACATGCCGTGGCAAACGCAGGCGTCGCGCTGTTGCTGTGCCTGTCCTTCCTTGCGCTTCTTTAACGATGCTTTTGAGCTTTGCAGCAAAACGGAGTCGGAATGAGGGAAAACGATTATAAGCTTCATCGCGCCAACGCCGCGTTTCTTGATGGGCGCTACGGCGAGGCGCTGACGGAGTATCAGAAGGGAACGCAGCAGGAGGATCCGTACGCCGCCGTCAATCTTGCCTATATGTATCGCGAGGGACTTGGCGTGCCGCAGGATTATGGTATGGCGGTATCCCTTTATCAGTCTGCCAGTTATCTTGACGGGGGTGTCGCAGCATTTAATCTTGCACTTCACTGCATGCGTGGGCTTGGTGTGCCCACGGATCTGAAAAAAGCGTTGACGTGGATGGAAAAAAGTGCGGCACAGGGCTGTATTGATGCACAGCTTTATCTGGGGCTCGCCTATCTGCTCGGCTGCGTGTACGATCCTGTCCATATCCGCAGTATTCATTATATTCCCACCTATCACGTGGTGTATCATCAGACAGATATGCTTCTTGAGGGGGCTGTGGAGGATCAGGCACTTGAGGATGCGCGCTGGGAGATTATCTCCCCTGATCCCGCGCGATCCGCCTATATGTACCGCAGGGGCGTGCAGGAGCATGATGCTGATGAATTTGCAGGGCAGGTTGGCGATGCGCGGTATATGCTGGGCCAATCCCTGATCGAGGGCGTTGGCGGCGCACCGCACCCACGCGCAGGCTTTCATCATATTGAGGCCGCCGCACTTGGCTGCGGCCATCAGGAGGCAAAGCAATTTCTTTGCGAAAATGCTGAGCTGGCGGAGCATTATGGTGTAAATATGGAGCGCGTGCGCGGCTTACTTGGCGGAAGAGCTGCTGAGCAGGCCCATCATCAAAGAAGCCTGCATGCACCCAAAAGGCTCAAAAAATAGATATTTTTGGAAATTTTATTGCCCAATGTCCCATATTTCTGGGGACGTTGGGCATATTTTTTGCAGGAGTGTGACATTATCCGTCAAAATATTTCAAATAAGGTGGTGACAAATCGTGTATGTTGTGATATAATAATAGGTATAAAATCTACATGCGGCGGTATTGCATATGGAAAAGAAAAATCCAAAAAAGAAAAAGTGGCTGAGGTTCAGGCACCGCGTGGTGCGGAATCTGCTCTTTGCTACGCTTGGTGTTTTTGTGCGCTTGCGATATCG
>JAZOSC010000038.1:0-5564 GCA_045656925.1 Eubacteriales bacterium
CGGGAGCAATCCCGAAGTTTTGCGGTGACGCAAAACGCAGATAGATGGCCGTTCACGACAGAACCCGGCTTATCGATGAGGTTTCCCATCACCCGCAAGCAACAGCTTGCGGGTGATTTTTTTACCCGATATAATCGTCAAAGCCATCGGAGCCGTCATCCTCGCCCCCCATATCACCGCCTGCGGCAATATGATTGAGATAGCCCTGTGCGGCAGGCAGAATCTGCCTGGGCTTATTGCCCTCCGCCGCGCTGACAAGCCCCAACTCCTCCATACGGTCGATAATTTTGGCAGCGCGTCCATAACCAACACCGATACGGCGTTGCAGGAGCGACGTGGCCACCTTTTGTGTTTCCACGGCAAGCTTGACGGCCTCGATAAATTTTGGGTCCTCTCCACCGTCACTATCAACGTCGCCAAAATCATCTCCGTCACTCTTTTTGCCACCGCTTTGGGCGCGTGCCATTTCAACCTCAATCTGATCCATAAAGGCCTGGTTGTACTGCACGGGATCGTTATGGCCTCGTACATAGCTGATCACGTCCTCAAGCTCCTTATCGGACACATACGCGCCCTGCACACGCACGGGGGCCTTATCCGAGGAATTGCTCGCCATATACAGCATATCACCGCGTCCCGTCAGGGATTCCGCGCCGTTGACGTCCAAAATCGTACGCGAGTCAACCTGCTGCTTCACCATAAACGCGATACGTGACGGGATATTTGTTTTCAGCTTACCCGTAATCACGTCAACAGAGGGACGCTGCGTACCGATAATGAGATGAATGCCTGCGGCACGCGCCTTCTGTGCGATACGGCAGGTGAAATTTTCGGGATCATTGTTTGCCACGCTCATCTTCAGGTCGGCAAACTCATCAATCACGATGATAATATAAGGAAGATGCTCACGATCAGGATCGTTCTTCACAGCCTCGTTATAGGCCTCAATATTACGCACACCAACGTCACGGATCAGGCTGAAGCGTCTTTCCATTTCCTGCACCGCGCAGGCAAGTGCGCCTGCGGCGCGCTGCATATCGGTAACAATGGGCATATAAAGATGCGGTACGTGCTCATAGGGTGCAAATTCAATCTGCTTGGGATCAATCAGAATCAAGCGCAAATCATCGGGCGAGGTTTTGAAAATCAGGCTCAACAGAATAGAGTTGATGCATACCGATTTACCCGAGCCGGTGGTACCTGCAATCAGCAGGTGAGGCATTGCGGCAAGGTTGCACATACGCACTGCACCGCCCACGTCAAGACCAAGCGGCACCTCAAGAGGCTTAAAGGAGCGCCTGTATTCATCAGATTCCAGCATTGTACGCATATACACGGTTTCACGCACCTTATTAGGTACCTCGATGCCGATTGCGGGCTTGCCGGGAATCGGTGCTTCAATACGCACCGACGCCGCCAGATTCAGCGCAATATCATCAATGCGGTTTGTCACCGAACGCACACTCGTTCCCGCAACAGGGCGAAGCTCATAGCGTGTGACCGACGGACCGTGGGAATAGGAAATCTGCTCCTGAATATGAATATTAAAGCTTTCCAGCGTATCACGCAGAATTTGCTTGGTTTCCTCAATTTCCTCATAGAAATCCGAATTGCGGACGTTCTGATCCACAGCAAGCAAACCAACGTGCGGACGCGTGTAAGGACGGCGCGGCACAGGGACGGGGACGGGGGGCGTTTGCGGCTTAACCGCTTCCACCCGTACAGCGGGCGCCGTCACAGCATCAGGGACAGGTGCCGGCCGGGTGGGCGGTACATAGGCAGGCCTGATATCGGTCACGCTTTCACGCGTCACCGCAGGTGCTGCAGGCATAACGGGTGCTTCCTCGGGCATATCCGATGCCTCATCCGCATCGTCGGTATCGGGCATCGCAAAGGGATTTCTATCAAATACCGTAGGTGCAGACGTATCGGGAACCGTCGGTATAACGGGAGAAATCGGTGCTTCATCCGACTCCATACCGCCATCAAAGGTATCAAAATCAAGCAAGGCCTCAGGCTCCACGGTGTCTGTCTGCGTGCTACAGATGCTATCCGTACACACAGGCACTGACTCGACCGCAGATGCACCGATCTCCGCGCCATACGCTGCAAAGGCGGTATGCTCGGTGACGGGCGCCGCCGCAGGCGCACTCTCCTCAGCCGCAGGAGCGAAGCCGCTCACGGTCACATCCACACGATAGGCCTCTGCAGGATTTCTGTAAACGGGTGTCTGACGCACGGGACGTGCCGCTGTGGCTGCCGTATACGGTGTAGTCCGCACACTGCCAAGGCTTTCCTCGGCGATACCGTCTGCCGTTACATCGGCTACGGGTATATCTGTATGCACACCCATAGGTATATCCTTCTTCTCGGCAGCAGGTGCTGCGGCCACGGCAGGCGTCACCCGCTTTTCACGGCGAGGCTCAGGTCGCACGGGAAGTGCGAAGGGCGCGTAATAATCACCGCGCGTGCCGACAGGCATATCCGCCGTATCGGCAGCAGGTGCTGTGGCCGCGGCAGGCTCCTCTGCCGTCACGGGCATTTCAGTCAGGGTAGGCTCTGCCAGGTCGCGCAGAATATCGGCAAGCGTTTGTCCTGCATTATCCGTGCCGTGACCTGCACCCTCAAGAATCGTGCGTGCGCCTGCACTGGGGGGGGCAATTTCCGGCTCGTCATCGGGAATATCCAGAATATCCCGCACAGCATCTGCGCGGTGTGCGCCGAACGCGCTTGCCGCACGGCGGGAAATATCCCCCGTATCCATCTCATCGGTATCCGCCTCTACCTTACGGCGTGAGGGCGTGACAGCCACGTCAGGCTCGTCCTCGTGAAAATCGTAGGCGCCTGCGGAAAGTGCCTGCGGCTGTCGCCAGCCCCCGTCACCGCCCCGTTCACCGATATGCCCACGCACGTCCTCATCCGTACGCCCTACACCGTGTGCACCGCGCTCCTCGCGGCCCTGCAGACGCATCATTTTCATTTTAGCATTCAGGCGCTGCCATAGGCCACTTGGCGTCAGGTCAACCAGATAAATGCCGATAATCAAGAGAAGCGGAATGGCCAGCAAGCAGGTGCCGGGCAGGCGCAATCCCTTGCCCATCCATTCGCCGACAAAGCCACCAAAAAAGCCGCCGCCCTTGCGTATGACACCGTTGTGAAACAGCGTACCCGAACCGGTAACCGCATTGGCAAGGTCGGCACGGTCCTGAAAAACGTGAATAATTGCTGACAGAAGCACCAAAAAGGCCGAGGACAGCAATATTTTCTTCGCCAGCTTACCCTCTCGAACAAAGCGCTTCCATTTAAGTGCAAGCACCATCATGAATAAGGGCAGCAGATATGCCGCAATACCGAGTTGACCGTTCAGGAAATCAGCAAACCAATTGCCGATCACACCCGCCCCCTCGGAAAGTCCTGCAATATCGCGCAAAATGAAGCTAACCGCAGCAAATAACGCAAGCCAAAACATCACATAGGGCACTACCTGATGCAAAAACAGCTCGGTATCCGCACCTGCAGCAGGTGCCTTTACCGTCTGACGACGCGCTGTCTGTGCGCCCTCCTCACGGCGCCTGCCACGCCTGCGGCTATCTCGCTCCTCATCCTCGTAGGCGGCACGGCGTGCGTAATGTTCCCCATCATATCCGCGAGAACGCTCATAGCGCTCCTCATCATATCTGTGCGGACGCTCGTAGCGCTCCTCATCATATCTGCGTGGGCGCTCGTAGGGCTCCTCATCATATCGGCGCGGACGCTCGTAAGAATAAGACTCCCGTCCGCGTCTGCGTTCATCACGCGACCAATCCTCAGATGCAGGTGCATCATCCCAATAGCCCCCGTCAGCATCACGGTGGCGTGCTGCGCGGTGCTCCTCCTCATCACGAGGACGGCGGCGCACGTCAACTTCTTCTCTATCCTCATCAAACGCGTGAATACGCTCGGTGCTGCGCGCATCAGAACGGCCAAAAAGCTTTGTACCGCTTCTGCGTGTAACGCGATCGCCCTCACGGCGCCCCTGTTTCTTCTCCCGCATGCTTGCCATCCTTTCCAAAAAGTTATACACAATCACCTGTATAAAGCGCATAACCGATTATGATACTATACTTAGTTAGCGCAAGTGACAAAATACCAATATATAGTATAACATTTTCCATCAAATCATACAAGGACATATTTTAATACATATTAAAATCTATTGTATTATTTTAAAGGAGCACACCATGAAGGCTTACCAAGGTGCTTTTTTCAAATATTTTCCTCTTTTGCTGCTCATCGGCTTTCTGGCAGGATTGTTAAACGGGCTGCTCGGTGCCGGGGGCGGCATATTGATTGTGATAGGCTTACGTGCAATTCTGGGCAAAAAAATATCAGACGGTAGGCGTTTTTATGCAAGTGCCATTGCCGTTATGCTGCCAATTTCCGTTGTTTCTGTATGGCAATATATGAAAAACGGGCATCTGCCCACCCTGTCGCTTGGACTGCTGATACTCCCTGCCCTTTGCGGCGGCGCCCTGGGTGCGTTATGTCTGCGCTTTATCAGGCCCACACTGCTGGCCCGTATTTTTGCCGCCGTGGTGCTGGTATCGGGCATTGTTTTGGTGATATAAAATGCTTACAACCGTAGTTATTACCTTTTCCGTAGCCGTTCTGTCGGGCCTTGGCGTGGGAAGCGCGGGCCTGCTGGTGGTCTGGCTTACACTCATTGAGGGCGCACCGCAGCTGATTGCACAGGGCCTCAATCTCGTGTTCTTCATTTTATCCTCCGGGGCAGCACTCGCCGTGCATCTTTTCCGTACACCGCTTTTATGGGAATGTGTGGCTTTTCTCATACCGTCAGGCATCATCGGCTGCTTTGTCGGCACGGCATTGACAACCGTATTGCCACAAGCAATTTTGCGCCGTGCCTTTGGTATTATGCTGATTATTTCGGGTACGATGGGACTTTTCTCGCGCAAAAGTAAGTTAAAGAACAGATAAATATTATAATATTAAGAAAAATTTTAAAAAACCTCTTTACAAATACTGTCGGCTGTGCTATAATATCTTCCGCATGACGCCTACCCGGTTGTGGGACAAAGTCCGCGTAACGCGGTATTCACCAACCCGCCGCTGAGTTCGCGCATAGTAAAAGAAAGGTGAAAAATACCATGCTGAAAGACGAAAAGCAAGCCATTATTGAGCAGTACGCTACGCACGAGGGCGACACCGGCTCCCCTGAGGTACAGATTGCGATTCTTACCCATCGCATCAACGCGCTGACCGAGCACCTCAAGGCCAACCACAAGGACCATCACAGCCGCCGCGGCATGCTGAAGATGATCGGCCACAGACGTAACCTTCTCGGTTACCTGCAGAAGACCGATATCGCACGCTACCGTGCCAAAGTCGGAGGCCAAGCGGTCTTAGGAAGACAACTTAGTAATTCAACTCCTTGGCTCACAGAACGACATGGCTACGATCCGACTTGGACCATCACAGCCGCCGCGGCATGCTGAAGATGATCGGCCACAGACGTAACCTTCTCGGTTACCTGCAGAAGACCGATATCGCACGCTACCGTGCCA
>JAZOSC010000039.1:0-2552 GCA_045656925.1 Eubacteriales bacterium
CATCCGCCCGTTGAGGTAGCTGCGGTATACCAGGCGCTTATCAGCGCCGATATTCAGGCTTCACAAATTATTTTAGCGGCGGATTCCTATGCCATTCAAACGATTGAATTTGCCAGGGTGCAGGAGCAGGATCTTCTGGCCGCGGCAAAAATCGCAGGCTTTGAAAGTGTTGCGGAGGCCACTGCGGCGGTAGCGGAATTCAAGGCAGCGGCTGCTCTCGACCAGGCCTATTATTGCTGCGAGGACGGTTGCCACGCCCTGATGATGAAATCCGAGAGCGATGGAAAATATGTCTGTGCTAATGGGCATACGGCAAGCGATGCCACCGGCCTTGCACCGATTTCTGCGGAGTACCGCTATTACAGATATATCAAGGCTATCAGCGAGGCCTATGGAGATGCAAAGCTCATCATTGTGGGTGACGGTGTGAATGCCGGAAACATTTACATCGGAAAAATCCCTGCAGGGAATTGATGGAGGAATTACTGATGAAAAAACGTAATGAACATAAAGATGCCGTCGAGGCCGGCGTGACAGCTGCTTCCTCGGCGGTGAGAAACGGTTGTATCACTAAAATTTTGGGACGTGTGGCAAAATATCTGACGGTAACCATCGTTCTGGCCGTGCTGTTCTGGTTCGGCTTCACCTATGAGGTGCGCGAGGGCGAGTGTGCGGTGGTGCTTCGCTTTGGTGCGGTGCGTGCCGAAACCGTTGACGCGGGCCTTTATTTGAAAATGCCATGGCCCTTTGAGCGTGTTGTCACCTATGACAATCGCCTGATTACAATGCAGTCAAACGGTCTGGAAACGACCACCAAGGATAACAGAAACGTGCTGATTCAATCCTTTGTGGTCTGGCAGATTTCCGACCCCGTGCTTTATCATAACAGTGTTGGTGCGCAGGGTAATGCCGAGTCTTATATTAAGGCACAGATTACGAGCGCAACCAACAGCACGCTTGGCGGATATAACCTTTCGGCATTGGTTTCCCTTGAAAAGAATGAGATCAAAATTGATCAGATTCAGAATGAAATTTTCACACGTGTGAAGGAAAACTGTCTGACTAACTACGGTGTGAACGTGGTGGACGTCAGTATTCTGCGCTTGTCGCTTCCTTCCACGAATCTTCAGCAGGTCTTTGAACAGATCCGCGCTGCACGTGAGAAGGAAATCAATGAAATTCTGGCCAGGGCAGAGGTGGAGGCCAATCAAACGATGACCGATGCCGACGTAGATGCTTCCGAAATTCTGACAGATGCACAGAAGGATGCAGCGGCGATCCGTGCTGCGGCACAGCAGGAGGTTCTCAAGATCTATGCCGAGGCCCAGGCGGCCAATATTGACCTTTATAAGTTTCTTACCAATCTGGATACCCTTGTGAATTCCATCAACAGCTCCACGGTGCTTGTGGTAAAGGCAGACCAGTATCCCTTTAATATCTTGACCGAATATTCCAAGCAGATGGATATAGAGGGAGAGGGGGTTTTGATCAACGACCTCGCGTATATCCTCACCAAGCTTCCGGAAGATAAGCGTGCTGACCTTGTGAACGGCATCAACGACCTGATCAAAGAGGCCGCCGGCAGCGTGACGCCGTAAGGGGGCAGCATGAAAAAGAAGAGCTTATTTGCCGATATTCTGGAAACCGTTACCAAGTATTTTCTGATTTTGGTCGTGGTTGTTCTCATCGGCGTGTTTCTGTCTGGCCTGCGCGTGGTGGACGAGGGCGAGTGCGCCGTGGTACTGCGCTTTGGCAGGCTGGTGGGGGATAGCAGGGAGGAGCAGGTGCGCGGCCCCGGTCTGATGTTTGCGTTTCCCTATATTATTGACGAGGTCATTGTTGTACCCACGGGCAGTGTTATGGAGCAGCAGGTGCTGACGCATTATACCGATTCCGCAACAGCTACCGCACAGGGCGGATATGTCATTACGGGAGATCAGAACATTGCTATTGTGGCGGCATCGGTTAAGTATACCGTATCCGATCCTGTTGCATACGCGCTTTATGTGAAGGATGTTTCCGCTACCATTGATGCTGTTGTCAGCAATGCGCTTCTTTGCAGCGCCGCACAAATGAAGATGGATAGCCTTCTGACCGATGGGAAGGATGCTTATGCGGCATCTGTTCTTGCACGGGCAGAGGCGAAGCTGCAGGCGATGGGCATAGGTGTAACGCTTGCGTCGGTTGAGCTCACCACCGTTACAATGCCCGAGGAGGTGCGTAGCGTATATGAGGGGGTAAATTCTGCTGCTGTACAGTATGTGACCATGCTCGAGCGCGCCCAAGGGTATCAGAGCAGCACCTTGCTTTTTGCACAGTCGCAGTCGGCTACGGTGGTTGCCGAGGCACGCGCGCAGGGGAATGCAGAGGTGGCCATAGCCAATGCTGCGCTGGTAGAATTCTGGGGTGTGCTTGATGAATATGAGAGAAGCCCCGATGTTGTCACTACGCGCATCTTTGCTGAAAAATGCCGTATGATCATGCAAAAGCTGAACCGTATTTATCTTGTGAGCGATGACAACGGCAAGATATTTATCGATCCGTAACGGAGG